>JBEKNX010000064.1:0-15251 GCA_049522375.1 Acidimicrobiales bacterium
ACGCGTCCGCAAAACCCTCACTGAGGACAGCAAAACGAGCCGCGTTAGTTCGGTTCTCCGCCTCTGTAAGGAGCGGCGGGTCGCCTCTGGCCGCGCTTCGGGGTCCCAGGCCCGCGAGCGCGAATTGCCCGAGGGCGCCCGGACCTCGCCGCGAGACGGGGCCTCAGGCCTCGGAGGAGTACGGCTCCTGACCATGCTGGCGGGGCTTGGTGCCGACCACCATCACCCCCGGCCGGCCCATCGCCTGACCGCCGAGCTGAGCGTTGTCCGGGTGCCTATACCCCATCCGCACGAGCCGTCTCGGCTCCGAAGTCGTGTTGAGGTACGAGCCGTGGACGGTGTTGATGTTGAAGCAGACGACGTCGCCGCGCCGTGCCGGCACCGGCGTCGTGTCGGCGAGCCGGTACTTGTCGGTCGGCAGGTGCGGGGAGCACATCGTCCCGCCGGCGACCGTCACGTGCTGCAGTGGACCGCCGAGATGCGAGCCCGGAAGGAAGCAGATCTCCCCGTTCTCGTGTGAGGTGTCGTCGAGGTGCAGCAGCACGTCGACGTACCGGTTGCCGGTGTGCGGGTAGAACGGCCAGTCCTGATGGAGCGGGAAGGGCTGGCCGCGCTCGGGAGGTTTGACGTGCATGGTCGTGTGATGAAGCTCGACGGCGTCGCCGAGCAGGCATCGGAGCACGCCCGTGAGCTTGGCGTTGCTCGTCGCCCGCGCCCAGGCCGCCGAGTAGTACCGCAGGTCGTGCAATGAGCGCAGCTCGATCGTGGCCGCCAGATCTGCATCGAGCATCGACTCGCGCCACGGGCCGGTCCAGGCCTGGCTGCGGGCCCAGCGATCGATGAGCAGGTCGAGGTCCTCGGCCAGCTCGGCGACCTCGTCGGGGGCGTAGACGTCGGGAACGCGCAGGTAGCCCTGCGTCCAGAAATTACCGACCTCCTCCTTGCTGAGGACGTCGGTCTGCGAGTCCATCTTGGTCATCAGGTGTCTCCTGCCGTTGGCACGAATGATACGCCGCGGGCTCTAGTTCAGGTCGCAGTATGGTTTGGGCCCTCGATCGGCTCCCCGGCCGGACGGTTGTCGTCCTCGCCCTGCCTTCCCACCTCGGCGCGCCGCTAGCATCGTGCGACTTCGTCGCAAAGCTTCGATAGTACGCGCGGTACCAGCGGGCGCACCGCGGCACTGACGTGCTCCCAGAACGAACCTGCCAGGCCACTGCAAGAGGTGCCGTTCGGTGCTCGACATCCGGTCGCGGCAAGTGACATCGCTCTGGTCGGATTACGGAGCGCTCGTTCTGTGACGTAAGCCAGTCGATCGGCTACCGGGCTGGGATGCTGCCAGGTTGTGGCGGTTGGGACGATGATGGCGAGATGGAACCGACACCCCAGTTCCGGTCCGACCTGTACCAGGGCACGGCCCGCTACTACGACCGCTACCGGGTTCCCTATCCGGCCCTACTGATCGACGACCTAGCCGTCCGGGCCGCCCTGAGCGGCACCGGCCGGCTCTTGGACCTTGCGTGTGGGCCAGGCCGGGTGACCTTCGCCCTCTCCGAGCACTTCGCTGATGTCCTCGCCATCGACCAAGAGGAAGAGTCGGTCAGCTACGCCAAGGCCCTCGCCGCCGAGCGAGGAGCCGCTCACATCAATTGGCGGACCGGCCGAGCCGAAGACCTCGATGTCGCGGGCCACTTTGAGCTGGTGACAGTGGGCGACGCGTTCCACCGCCTCGACCGCCGCCGCATCGCTGCCCTCGCCACCCAGTGGCTTCAGCCCGCCGGTCACATCGCCCTACTGTGGACATCAATGCCCTGGCAGGGGCCCGCCCCCTGGCAAAAGGCCGCCTTGGACTTGGTGGTCCACTGGATGCACGTCACCGGATCCCACGAGAACATCCCTCCGGATCTCGCGGAAACGCTGGCCCAGGCACCGAACCTCACAGTGCTCGCCAGCGCCGGGCTCACGGTGATCGGCACCTACGAGTTCACGGCGCCCCACCTCTGGACTCTCGAGACCCTGGCCGGCTTCGCCCACTCCACCTCCATCCTTTCCCGGTCAGCCTTGGGCGACCACGTCGAAGCCTTCGAGCGTGACCTGCGAGACCGACTCCTTGCCGTACAGCCCAACGGCAACTTCGAAGAACCCGTCAGCTTCACGTATGACCTTGCCGTCAAGCCGTAGCGCACGCGTAGGTGTAGATATGCGTTGCCTGGCGCCGTCGTCTCCCCGGATTACTGCGTGCGCATTATGGAGTTCCGCGGTGGGCTTATGACTTCACCTTCGTCTGACCGGAGCTCATGTCCCCGGTCAGCCGGGCACAACCGGCAAGCCGAGGTCATCCTTGGCTCGGGGCGTCGCGCTCGGCCAGCGGCTCTTCCAAGGGCAGTTGCCCGGTCGACCGAGCTCAACAGCCATCGGTCTCTCCTGGTCTGGCTTGGGCGTGCACGGGCAACCTTCGACTGCGTCCGCGCGAACCGTACGCCACCGGGCCGCACAGGTCAAGGACCGCACGTCGTTGTGCTGCTGAACGAGAGTGCTCGCCCGACGAAATAGTCAGTTGCCACAAGGGCTACGCCGCTCAATAATGGATCTTCGGTGTGCCCAGCGGCCGGGGAATTGTCGATGTCCGTCTTACCCGAACTTCCAAACGGGCCATCGGAGCATCTCGGGCTTGTCGTGGACGAAGGCCACGCTGGCGCGGGCTCTCGTCACCGCGACGTACAGCGAGCAAGCCGGGGTCTCCTCCAGGGGCGTGTCTTTCACCGGGCCCAGGGCCGGTTTCAACCCCGACAAACGCCCCGTTTTGCTCGCCGTCCAAGCATGCTGAGATGGCCTTGATCACCAGTTTCGTTTCATCGGGTCCCCGGACGGGGATAGAGACAACACCAGCCCCTTGGACGGGGTAGTCGTTGCCCCCGGGAACAGGGCATCGCCTATGAATATCATCTCGGCCAGCGAGACGCCTAAAATTTCTCGCAGTTTTCTGATCCCGTAGGCCTTGTCAATGCCAGGTTTGGTGACATCGATCGACGTCGCCCCACCCATGCGCACGGAAAACTCGGGAATGAGCTTGTCCAACGTAACTTTGAGCTTCTTCCGTTTGCTGAAGTCAGGGTCCCAGCGCCTCTTGTCCTCCAGGGGTGCTTCCTGGCCCAAGGCGGACATCGTTACCTGGCTACCCCGGTCCTCGATGACCTGTCCCCAGACCTTCGGGCTCTTGAGACCGTTCAACGCCAACGCCTTGTCCAGGGAACCGACGATCTTTTCTTTCTCAACCACCGTCAGGTCTTCCGAATAAAGCCTGTTCCATTCCCCCGTGTACTCGAAAAACTGTGTTCCACAAGTGGGGAGGAGCGACAGGTTGGCCAGGCTCTGGTCGGTCGGGAGATGAGACAATAACTGGGCCCCAAACTGCGACCAATCCCCCCCGGAGATGACGGCCACTCGCACGATCCCGAGAAGATCATGTAGCAGGGAAACCATTTCGGCATCGGGAGAAGACTTGCTCGCCGCCAAGGTCCCGTCCAGGTCAAAAACAACCAGCCGCTTCAACGTGGCACCGACCGAGACGTCAGCGCCCCCGTCGGCAGCGCCACCTCCAGTACCTCCGCCGGTGCGCTCGGCCGGAACAGGCACGCACCGGTCACCGCCGGTAGGAGCATGACGTCTCCTCTTCGGATCTCATAGGCGGCATCTCCGTTCTCGACCGCGCCTGCGCCCGCTATGCACACGAGGACAAGCCTTGTAGCGGCCCATCCGAAACCCGCCTCTGAGTGTCCCGGCGGTCGCTGAGCACCCAAGCTTCGCCAATGGGCCCATCTGCGGGCAATGGCGTTCGGAGTAGTTCGGCCAACTTCCTGCCGCCCCATGGCCGGTACTCGTAGATGGGGTCAAAGCGGAATGGGTACATCGGTACCTGGACTTGTTCGTTGGGCGATGCCCGGTCGGGCCAGGTCAGCAAAAGAGCGCCCGCCAACCACGTATGTCCCACCAGTAGTCCCCATGTCCGGCGACGTGCACGAACACGGCTATCTTCGCGTGCACGAACTCGGCTATCTTCGGCCGTAAATTGCGCCGCGGGCAAGTGTCGCATCAAGCAATTCTTGCGCGCAATGAAATGGGTGCGGCTCTTCTGGAGTGACAACTCAGGCGTTCGCTCTGAGCGCGTAGCCAGGGTTCTTCTTTCGGGGCTGGCACATGTGGGATCCACCAGAACAGGGCAGCCGTGTGGCAGTATTCTGCTTGTGATACACGAGCAGAGAGGAGCACGGTAGTGTATGCCTATAACAGTTCGCGGCCCCGAGGTCCCAAAGTTCGTGCGAGGCTCGGTCGTGGTGCAGAGGCGCCGGTGCGGCAAACCGAGCTGCCACTGCGCCACCGGGGAGGCCTTGCACGAAGCGACGGTGCTCAACTACTCCGAGGCGGGCAGGACGCGGGCCGTGATGCTGCCTGCCGAGGCGGTCGGGCCGGTGCGAAGAGCGGTGGAGCGTTACCGGGCGGCGCAGCGGGCCCTGGAGGACCAAGCCAACGCCGGGCTGGCCAAAATAGTCGAGGCGTGGGGCGCCAAGAGGTAGCGCCCGCGACCCACGAGGATGGTTTCGGGCGCTCGCGCCAGCTGGTGGAGCGGTTGATCGGGTGGCTGGGGGACGCACCGGCTGCAGCCCTGACCCATGCCGAACTGGAGGACCGCTTGTCCGCCCAGGTGCGAGAGGCCGTCCGCCAGCTGTACCAGGACCACCTGGACCTGCGCGCACAGCGCGAGCAGGCCTTCAAGGCCGTTGCCAGCGCCACCGGGGCCGTTCACGGGGCGGTCGAGGTGGGCCACGAACGGTCCCTGGCTACGGTGTTCGGCGAGGTCAGGGTGCGCCGCATCGCCTACCGGGCACGCGGGCACGCCAACCTGTGCCCGGCCGACGCCGCTCTCAACCTGCCCGAAGAGCGCTACTCCCACGGCCTGCGCCGGATGGCCGCGGAGGAGGCGTCGCGTGGCTCTTTCGACGAAGCGGCCGCCGCCATCGGCCGGGCGAGCGGCCAGCACGTGCCCAAGCGCCAGGTAGAGGAGCTGACGAGGCGTTCCGCGGTGGACTTCGAGACCTTCTACGATCATGCCAAGCGGGCCGAGACGGCCGGCCCCGACGTGGTCGTGATCTCAGCCGACGGCAAGGGCATCGTTATGCGCCCCGCCGCCCTGCGCCCGGTCACCGCCGCCAGGGCCCGTTCCAAGAAGTTAGCTACACGTCTGTCAAAAGGTGAGACCCGTTACCGCAAACGCATGGCGGAGGTGGGCGCCGTCTATGACGTAGTGCCTGTCCCACGCGCCCCCGAGGACGTGATGGGCTCAGGTGAGCTCGCCGCCCCGGTGGCAAAGGCGAAATGGCTCACCGCCAGCGTCGTCGACGACGCCGTCCACGTGCTGTCAATGGTCTTCGACGAGGCGGACCGGCGCGACCCGGGCCACCAGGGCACTTGGGTGGCCCTGGTCGACGGGGCCAACTACCAGATATCTCGCATCAAGGCCGAGGCCAAGGCACGCAACGTAGAAGTGACCATCATCTGCGACTTCGTCCACGTGCTCGAGTACATCTGGAAGGCGGCCTGGAGCTTCTTCGACGAGGGCGACCCCGGTGCTGAGGCCTGGGTCAAGCAAAAGGCGTTGGAGGTACTGCGCTCCAAGGCGGCCACGGTGGCCGCCGCCATCCGCCGCAAGGCGACCTGCATGGGCCTGGGGCCAAAAGAACGGGCCAACGCCGACACCTGTGCCGACTACTTGTTGCACAAGGCCCCCTACCTCGACTACGCCAACGCCCTCCAAAAAGGGTGGCCCATCGCCACCGGTGTCATCGAAGGTGCCTGCCGCCACATTGTCAAAGACCGCATGGACATCACTGGCGCCCGTTGGGGCCTCGACGGCGCCGAAGCCGTCTTGAAGCTACGGGCATTGCGCTCTAACGGCGATTTCCCCAGCTACTGGGCCTATCACCTCGCCCAAGAAAGGCACCGCGTCCACGAGTCACGCTACGCCAACGGCGTCCTCCCAGCGGCAGCGTGATCTCCCTCCAGGAGATCCGCACCCGTATGATTAGGCGGCTTTCGCCGCGCTTACTCGCCCAGGTGATTTCCACGTTAGGCGAAGAATTGTGATCGTTGTGACTCGCGACACGCCCGTCCGAGCGGTGCCCATATCTACTGCTCGAGAGGGGACCCACTACGTTCCCACCCGCTGCCCTTTCGAGCCGCAAACCGTCGGCCCCGAGACGTGCTGGGCCCACCTGGTGAGAGTTCCTCCATGCCCAGGCCGAGCTGGTGCTCGCTACCGACTTCTTCACCGTCGACGACGTCCTGCTCCGCCGCTACTACGTGCTGTTCGTGGTCGAGGTCAAGACCAGGGTCGTGCACCTCCTCGCTGTGACGGCTAACCCCGAGGGTCCCTCGGCCAGGTGGCCCGCAACTTCGTTGCCGAACTGGAAGAGCAAGGGCAACGGTCCCGCTTCCTGCTCCGGGAGCGGGAAACCAAGTTTCACGGCCAGCTTCGACGCCGTCATGGCCTCAGCCGGCATCAAAGTCGTGCGCACCCCGGTGAAAACGACGGTCGCAAACGCGTTCGCCGAGCGTTGGGTGCGGACAGCCCGAGAGGACCGCCTCGACCAGCTCCTCGTCACAGGTCGGCGTCAGCTCGAGTCGGTGCTTTGCCAGTACGTGCGCGATTACAACCGGGCCAGAGCGCACCGCGGCCTCCGTCTCGCTGTGCCCGCTCGGTCCGCAGGGCCCGGCCACGGTGAGACCGTCCGCCGCAATGACGTCCTCGGTGCCATCATCCACGAGTACGACCGTGCTGCTGCTTGACGAACCACGGGCTGTGGCCCCTGGGGCGGCGGCAAAACTGTCATCGGCCAAGGCAGGGCACGTCGTAGACGCGAACCGGGGTTCTGCGCCGATGTCGGCCCACAAGCGGCCGATTGCCTCGAGCGACGGTCCGTACACGCACGATCGGGTTTTGGGGCCCTACACGTCGAAACTCGTTTGGCACACGAAGATTCGGGGCTCTAGCCAGCCATTGTTGCGAAGCGGGGAGCGACCCCAACGAGGCAGTCCAGAGGCGACCGAAGTGCCCGACGGGTAGCCCACTCGACATCACGCAAGAATGGCATCGACCCGGGCAGCACCGCCTATTCAGGCGCGGGGCCGGAAGAGCGCCGGACAACCAAGGTCGGCGTGGTCACGTGAGAGACGGTTTCCGTCCGCTCACCCTCAATGCGCTCGAGGACGGTTTGCATGGCCAAGCGGCCCATCTCTTCGCGGGGCTGGTTGACCGTTGTCAGGCTCACCTGTCTTAGCTGGGCCAGGGACGTGTTGTCGTACCCCACTATCGAGATGTCCCCGGGGATGGAGTAGCCCGCTTCCGCCAGTCGGTCCATTGCTCCCGCCGCGGCCATGTCATTGGACGTGAGCACCGCGGTTGGCCGCTTAGCGAGCTTAAGCAGCTTCCCAGCCGCCTCGGCTCCGCTGCTTTCACTGAAGTCCCCGGGGACGACCAGCCGTGTCAGCCCTGCCGCGTCCATGGCCCGCTCGTAGCCTTGCCGGCGGGGCCGGGAGCCGGGGTTGCGCCCCCCGTCGATGTGCACGATCCGTCGGTGCCCCAACTCGACCAGGTAAGCAACGGCGAGCTCGGCCCCGTGCACGTCGTCGGTAAGCACGCTGTCAACTCCGGGCGAGCTTATCGTACGGCTCACCAGCGTCACCGGAGCTAGGTTGGCTGCTTGGCTGATCTTGGCCGCCGCCAACAACGTGCTCACGAGGATGAGCCCGTCGACGCGGGATTCCAGGAAGGCCTCCAGCGCGGCTTCCTCCCTCGCCCGCTTCCGGCCCCCGGTGCTGATAAGGATGCGATAACCCCGGTCTCGCGCCACTTGCTCAATGCCGTCGGCGATCTCGGCAAAAAAAGGGTTGTGCAGGTCGTTGAGCAGCACTCCCACCGTGCCGCTGCGGCGACTGGCCAGCGAGCGGGCCATGGCGTTGGGACGGTACCCGAGCCTGGCGGCGGCGGCGAGGACGCGTTCCCGGCGTTCCTTACTTACGTGAGGTTTCTGGCGCACCACCAACGAGACCAGGGCCCGTGACACCCCAGCCTCCCTGGCCACGTCCTCCAGGGTGGCGGGCCCCGTGATCGCCTTGACAGATCGTCGCGGCGCGGTCATACTGTCATCACCAAACACCCTAGAGCGTTCTAAAGGGAGAAACAAGAGTAGAGCGCTCTAGCGGGGAGGGGAGAATAATTGGGGAGACGGCTCGGCTGAAACGCTCGTAAAAGCTCCGATTTGGCTACGCACGAAACGGTCCTAGGGCTAGATTTACGCCGTCGGCATTATTGCTGGCGGCGCGCCTTCCCGCTGGGTTCGTGGACGAATTCTCGGTCGCGTCGCCTTCACGTCAACGAGGCTGTCTATCTGTCAGAAGGATGGCACAGCCCAAGAATCACCCCAACATAACCAAGACAAGAAGAAGAGAACCGACAAGGAGGAACCTAATATGAACGTCCTGCGGTTAGCCAGAGCACGCCGGGGAGCCATTGTCTTTGCGACAGGCTTAGCGCTCGTCGCCGGATCGGTGACCACCATCACCGCGGCCGCGGCCAGTGCCCCTACAAGCGCCCTGTCGAGCGCCCGGTGCCCCTACACTTTTGCGGTCATAACCCACGGCGACAACGGGTCTTTCTGGAGCGTCGTTTACAAGGGAGCCAAGGACGCCGCCAAAGACCTCGGCTGCACCTTGAGCGAGGTCTACGGCTCACAGCAGCAAGGCCAGGCCGAGCCGGACGACAATGCCGAGAACGCACAGATCCAAGACGCCATCAACCAACACGTCAACGGTATCGTCGTAACGGACCACGATCCCACGTTGATGAACCCTACGATCGCCTCTGCTGTGGCCAAGGGCATCCCCGTCGTCCTCGCCAACGCTGGTTGTGACCCTGCCGACCTCGCGGCGTCACACGCCCTGACTTGCGTCGGCCAGCCTGAGCAAGTCGCCGGCCAAGCTGCCGGGGCAAAGTTCAAGAGCCAGGGCTTAACCGACGTCTTGTGCGTGATCCACCAGTCCGGCCAAAACCTTCTCGACCGTTGCCTAGGCTTGGCCGAGGGCCTCGGGCTCTCTAGCTGCCCGGTGGGGAGCCCGCCTGCTAAGGGCCCCGCTTGCACCGAAGTGATCCTGTCGACTCCCGATGCGGCCTCTAACCCAACGCAGGCCATCTCTCAGGTGACGGCCGAGCTCGCGTCTCACCCGGGCATCAACGCCGTCATGTGCCTCAACAGCGCCATTGCCGATGCTCTGGTGGCTACCCACCCGAAGGTAAAGGTGGGTGGCTTCGACCTCGACACGGGCACCCTTGCCAACCTCAAGTCGGGCGCGATGGACTTCGCCATCGACCAGCAGCAGTACTTGCAGGGGTACCTGCCCATCGTCTTCCTCTACCTCTACAACAAGGACCACGGCAATGCCGCCGGTGGTGGCGCCGTGGTCAACAGTGGGCCCTTGGTGGTCACCAAGGCCAACGTCAACAACGTGGCGGCCGCAATTGCCGCCGGCGAGGACTAGCACAGACCACGAGACAGCTGTAAACCAGGGGCCCCGTCTTCGGCCGTACCCCACGGTCGGGACGGGGCCCATCCCGGTGACAGCAAGGAGACGTTCATGAGCATTGCGGCCGGTGTCTCCGAAGCCGGACAGACCGAGGATGGGACGCCTGAGGGCCGACAACCCGGCGCCGGACAGCCCGTAGCCCGAGATGACCGATCGGTAGTCATCAGCCGTTTCACTAGGGTCCTGAAGCGCCCAGAGTTCGGTGCCCTGATGGGAGCGGTGGCGGTCTTCGTGATCTTCACGTTCCTGGACGCCACCCCCAACCATATCTGGCTCACTCAGACGGGCCTGGCTTCGTGGGCCCAGCAGTCCGCCTTCTTCGGGATCATGTCTGTCCCGGTGGGCTTGTTGATGATCGGGGGAGAGTTCGACCTCTCCACCGGCATCATGACCGGCGTCACCGCCATAGTGATGGCATTGCTCATTAGCAAGCTCCACTGGAACGCCTGGGCCGCAATTGCCGGCACCATGGTCTTCGCCACGATCATCGGCCTGGTCAACGGTCTGGCGGTTGTCAAGACAAAGTTGCCCAGTTTCATCGTCACGCTGGCCACCTTCTTCGTGCTGCGAGGCGCCAGCATCGGGTACGTCCTGCACGTAAACCAGGGCAGCACCGCCATCGACCTGACAAATCCCCACTATCCCGGGCTCGGCAGTGCCAAACAGGTTTTCGGGAGCAGCTTCGCCGCCAGCCACTCGCTGCCCGGGGGATATCAAACAGCCGTGCTCTGGTTTATCGGCGTGACGGCCCTGGGGACGTGGATCCTCACCCGGACGACGTTCGGGAACTGGATATTCGCCGCCGGAGGCGATCCCGTAGCCGCCCGAAATGTGGGGGTACCGGTCAACCGGACCAAGATCCTCCTCTTTCTCGGCACCGCCTGGTCGGCCGCCCTGGTTGGCATCATCTCCCTCACCCAGGCCTCATCTGTGGTATCTGAACAGGGTGCAGGCTACGAGTTCTATTACATCATCGCCGCGGTGGTCGGGGGGTGCCTGCTTTCCGGAGGTTACGGCTCGGCCTTGGGCCCGGCCCTGGGAGCGTGCATAATCGGTATGGCTTTTGAAGGCGTGATCTATGCCAATCTGGACAGTTCCTGGGACTTCACGTTCCTCGGAGGCGTCCTTTTCATCGCCGTGGTCGTCAACCGGTTGTTCTATCGACGAGCGCTCAGGGCAAGGCGGTGACGAGACCGATGGCTGAGCGAGCAGCTCTGGTCGAGATGCGCAACGTCAGTAAGCACTTTGGAAGTGTCAACGCCTTAGAAGATGTTTCCCTGGAGGTGTTCCCCGGTGAGGTCACCTGCGTGCTGGGCGACAACGGGGCGGGCAAGTCGACCTTGATCAAGATCCTCTCGGGGGTGTTCCCTCCCGACAGCGGTGAGCTGGTCATCGAGGGGACGCCGATGCATTTCACCAACCCGCGCGTGGCGCGGTCCCACGGCATAGCCACCGTCTTCCAGGATCTGGCCACTGTGCCCCTCATGTCCCTGTGGCGCAACTTCTTCCTCGGCAATGAGCCCACCAAGGGGCGAGGCCCGTTCCGGCGGATGCACATCGTCCGGGCCAAGACGGTGATGCGCGAGGAGATGGCCAAAATGGGCATCGAAGTTCGCGACCCGGACCAACCGGTGGGGACCCTTTCGGGTGGGGAGCGCCAGGCGGTGGCCATCGCCCGTGCCGTTTATTTCGGGGCCAAGGTGCTGATCCTGGACGAGCCCACCTCTGCGCTCGGGGTGCGCCAATCCGGCATCGTGCTCAAGTACATCCTGCAGGCGCGCGAGCTGGGCCGGGGTGTGATATTCATCACTCACAACCCTCACCATGCCTTCCCGGTGGGCGACCGTTTCGTCCTCCTCCAACGTGGCCGGCTCCTTGGTTCTTACCTAAAGGCGGGCACCACCGTTGAGCACCTCACCGAGATGATGGCCGGTGGCGCCGAGCTGAAGGCGCTCAGCCACGAGCTCGAGGCCATCAAGGATATCCCGGCCATGGCCGAAGCTGCCCGTGAGCTGGCGGCCGAGGCCCCGAAGTGAACCTGACGGGGGCGACGTACGCCCAGGTGACGACCTCGCCCGACTGACAGAAGCAAGCAGCGCAAAGGAGAACTGACAATGGAGGTCGGGCCGTGAGGATCGGGGTAATCGGGGTCGGTCGCATCGGGGCCTTGCACGCCGAGACATTGCGCTCTCTGGCCGAGGTGGACGAGCTCGTTGTCGTCGACACCGACGCGGCGCGGGCCCAGCAGGTGGGGTCAAGAACGGGAGCAGCGTGGGCCCCAGACATCGGTCACGTGCTGAAAGACAGAACCGACGGCATCGTCATCGCCACCCCCACCGACACCCACGCCGGCCTCGTACGGGCCGCCGCCGAGGCCGGGGTCGCCGTGTTCTGTGAGAAGCCGGTCGCCGCCGACGTGGCCGGCACCAAAGAGGTCGTGCGCCTGGTCGAAAAAAGCGGTGCCCAGGTACAGATCGGCTTCCAGAGACGCTTCGACGCCGGGTTCGTCTCTGCTCGCCACCAGGTGCAGGCCAAGAAGCTCGGGTGGCTGCACACCGTCCGGGCGAGCACTCTCGACCCTGCCCCGCCTCCGGCCGCCTACGTAGCTTCCTCGGGCGGGATCTTCCGGGACTGCAGCGTCCACGACATCGACGCCGTGCGCTGGGTCACCGGGCGGGAGGTGAGCGTGGCCTACGCCACCGGGTCCAACCGGGGCGCCAGCTACTTCAGCGAGGCCGGGGACGTGGACACGGCGGCTGCCGTTCTCACCCTGGACGACGGCACGTTGGCGCTGGTCTCTGCCACCCGTTACAACGCCGCCGGCTATGACGTGCGGCTCGAGTTGCTCGGGTCGGAGGACAGCATCTCGGTGGGCCTCGACGACAGGTTGCCGCTGCGTTCGGCCGAGCCCGGGGTGACCTGGCCGCCCGGCGCCGCCTATGCCAATTTCATGGAGCGCTTCCGGGCCGCTTACGTGGCCGAGCTGGAGGCCTTCGTCGAGGTGGTGAGCGGTCGGGCCGCTAACCCGTGCACACCGGCCGATGCCCTGGAGACCTTCTATGTCGCCGAGGCCTGCGAACTGTCACGCCGGGAGCGACGCCCGGTGACTATGGAGGAGGTACGGATATGACCGCGGCACGCATCGCTGCCGCCCCCATTTCTTGGGGGGTCTGTGAGGTCCCGGGGTGGGGTTACCAGCTCTCCCGGGAGCGCGTCCTGGCCGAGATGCAACAGGTCGGCATGGTGGCGACCGAGCTCGGTCCCGACGGCTTCCTGCCCGAGGCCCCGGCCGAATGTTCCAAATTGCTGGCCGCGTACGGGCTCAGTGCCCTGGGCGGCTTCGTGACCCTGGTCCTGCACGACCCGGCCGTCGACCCGCTCCCGGACGCCAAACGCGCCCTGGACCGGTTGGTCGGCGCCGGGGCCGACGTCATGGTGGTGGCGGCGGTGACCGGGCAGGAAGGTTACGACCAGGCGCTCGAGCTGGACGCCACCGGATGGGCCACCCTGCTCGCCAACCTCGGGTCGGTGAGCGAACTGGCCGGTGCCGCCGGCGTGACCATGGCCCTGCACCCCCACGTCGGCACCCTGGTCGAGGGGCCCGACGCCGTGCGCCGGGTGCTCGAAGGCTCCTCCGTGGACCTGTGCCTGGACACCGGGCACCTGCTCATCGGCGGGACCGACCCGCTGGCGCTGACCAGAGAGGTGCCGGAGCGGGTCGTCCACGTGCACCTAAAGGACGTGGACAGGGACATGGCCGCCCGGGTACAGGACGGTTCGTCCACCTACACCGCGGCGGTGGCCGGGGGCATGTACAAACCGCTCGGCCAAGGCGACGTGGGCATCGCCGGCATACTGGCCGCCCTGGAAGGTGCCGGTTACCGGGGCTACTACGTGATGGAGCAGGACACCATCCTCGACGCCGAGCCGCCGCCCGGTCGAGGCCCTATAGAAGACGTGCGGGCCAGTGTGGCCTTCCTGGGAGAGGCCCTGCGATGACCGAGACAACGGTGCGGGCACCTTTCAAGAGCCCCTTGCACGAGATGACCCAGACCACGCCTACCTGTTTGTGGAACGTGGCCGTGTTCAAAAAGACCTACGCCCCTGACCCGGACAAGGCCTGACATGGCCACCCGTCTGCACTGGCCCGCCGGCACCTTGGCCGCCGGGGGCCTAGCGGTAAACCTGACCCCGGAGACGGCGGGCTGGGCGCACACCGGTTTGCGCGTGGTCCGCCTGGCTCCGGGCGGCCTGATCGACCTCGCCACCGGCAACGAGGAAATGGCCGTGCTCCCCCTGGCCGGAGGGCTCGAAGTACATGTCGAGGGGCGCCGGCTGCGCCTCGCCGGCCGGGACAGCGTTTTCGACCGGGTCACCGACTGGGCCTACGTGCCTTGCGGAGCCGAGGTCCGGCTGAGCTCGCCGGGCGGGGCCGAGGTGGCGCTGCCGTCGGCCCGGGCCGAACGGCGCTTCGACCCGGTCCATGTCGAAGCTGGCGAGGTCCCCGTCGAAGTCCGGGGGGCGGGGCCGGCGACGCGGCAGGTGACCAACTTCATGGCCCCCGGCGTCTTTGACGGTGCCGACCGGCTCATGTGCGTGGAGCTGCTGACCCCCGACGGCAACTGGTCGTCGTACCCGCCCCACCGCCACGACGACTCACCCGAATGCCCCGTTAACAACGAGGAGATCTACTACTTCCGCCTCGGGCGTAGCGGTGGCCGGGGTTTCTCCCCGGAGGGGTTCGCCCTGCACCGCACCTACACCCCCGACGGGAGCATCGACGTCAACGTCGTCGTCCGTGACGGCGACGTGTTCTGCATCCCACGCGGCTATCACGGCCCGTGCATCGCCGCCCCCGGTTACCCGCTCTACTACCTCAACGTGCTCGCCGGTCCGGGCGAGACGCGCAGCATGGCCTTCTGCGACGACCCTGCCCACCATTGGGTCCGGGAGGCGTGGGAGCACATGGCCCCCGACCCCCGCTGCCCCATGACCGACGCCGAAGGGACGGTGCCCCGATAAGCGATCGCCCGCCCGCCCGACCGTCCGCATGTTGTGAGTTTTGAACAGTCGGTTTTCGTAGACATAGAGGAAAAAGGACAAAAGATGGCAAGTGTTCAGGCAGCGACGTTGGTGGCGCCTCGTCAGATAGAGATCCGGGACTACCCGTTCCCCGCTGAGCTCGAACCGGGCGCCGTCCTCCTGAGGATGATCGCGTCAGGCATCTGCGGCACGGACAAGCACACCTTCCGAGGTGAGACCGTCCAGTACGCCGGCACGGACATGGAGCGGACCACCCCGTTCCCTATCATCCAAGGCCACGAGAACCTCGGCGTCGTAGAGGCGATCGGGCCCGGAGGCGCTATTGCGCACGACGGCACCGCTCTGGGCGTCGGGGACCGGGTGGTGCCGGCACCCAACCGCGCCTGCGGGGTGTGCCGCAACTGTCAGCGTGGCTTTCCCTATTATTTGTGCCGCAATTTGGAGAACTACGGCAATTCACTGACCTGCGCCGAAGCACCCCACCTGTTCGGCGGCTTTTCTGAGCTCCTCTACCTGAGGCCTCGGACGGCCGTTTTCCGGGTGCCGCCGGACCTGCCGTCCGAGATCGCCGTCCT
>JBEKNX010000065.1:0-26117 GCA_049522375.1 Acidimicrobiales bacterium
CGTTCGCTGCCCGTGCGGGTGCCGCTCGTCGACTACCGGGCGGAGGCGGCGCTGGAAGACGTCGTGCGTACCCGGGCGTGGCGCGCCCTCGGCCTCCCGGAGCCCGCTGGGGGTGCGGACAGGCTCGAGTCCTGGGACGCCGTGCTCGCCGCCGCCATGCAGAGCGGCCAGGACGGCCTCGTGCTCCTCTTGGACGAGGTGAGCGAGTGGCTCCGGGCCAAGCGCGGCCCGGAGCTGACCGAGGACCTGCGCTTCCTGCAGTTCCTCGGCGAATGGTGCAGGGCGCGGCCCGTCCTGGTGCTGGCGGCGCTCCAGGAGAGCATCGAGGAAGTAGCCAACGTGAGCGAGCGGGAGCTGGCCCGTATCAGGGACCGTTACCAGGGCCTGCACCTGTCCATGCGCCACGTGGAGGACCTGGTGCGAGGGCGCCTGGTGCGCCTCGAACCGGGAGCAGAGCGCTGGGTGGACCAAGTTGGGAAAGAAATGGCCGCCTCTTTCCCGGGCGCGCCGGTTGACCCCCGGCGCCTGGCCTGTTGCTACCCGCTCCATCCAGGGACCCTCGACCTGCTCGAAGGCCTGAAGTTCCTGTTGTCGCAGAACCGGGGCGTCGTCGACTTCGTCTACCGCCAGGTCCGGGCGGACCTGGGACAGCCCTGCAATGCCCTCATCACTCCTGACCGCATCTACGACCACTTCAGCGACCGGCTCCGCGAGCGGCGCGAGTCCGCTCGCCTGGCCGACGCCGTGGTGCCGTACTACGAGCGGGCAGCCGCGGAGATGTTCGACGGGCCCGACCGTGCCATTGCCTTGCGGACCGTGAAGCTGCTCTGCCTGCTGGCGGCCTCGCCCCTGGAGCGATCCCGTAGCGCCGACGAGCTGGCGGCCATGCTGCTGGCCAAGGTGAGCGACCTGGAGCCCGCCGCCAACGTCGCCTACCTCGAGGACGTCGTCCTTCGCCCGCTGGTCGCCCGGGGGGCCTACGTGGTAGCCAAACTGGGCGCGCCGACCACGTACTCAGTCGAAGTCGGGGCCGATGCTGCCTTGGCCCTCGAGGCTCGGGTGAGCTCGGTCCGGGCCGAGCTCAACCAGGCGGACCGGCGCATGGTGGCGACTCTCATCGTGCTCGGGGCTACGCCCAACCTACCCCTCGACCTGATGCGCAAGGTCGGCTTCGCCCGCCGCGAGCTGCTCTGGGAGAACACCCTGCGTTTTGTGACGGTTGGGTTGGCCCGGGCCACCGACATGACGCCGCCTGAGGTCGAAAAGCTCGTCTCCCAGGCACGCGGGTGCGGGGCGGAAGGTGCCCTCGTCGTGGCCGAGCCTGAGCTGGCGGACGGCGAGGATCTTGCGCCCAGGGCGCGGGCGTTGGCCGGCCCGACTGAGCGGGTGGCGATCTGGGCCCCGGCCACGCCCTCGCCAGAGGAGGTCGAGGCCCTGGCCGATTTGCACAGCCGCCGCGTAGTGAGGGAGCAGGCCCTGTCAGAGGGGCGCTCGGATCTGGTGGAGATGCTCGACCGCTCCGGCGAGGCTGACCGCGCCCGGGCTAGGGAGATCCTGCGCCGGCTGTACTTCTCAGGCACCGTGGTGGCCGGCGAGGGCCCTGCTTCCCCCGACCTGCCGTCGCTGGCCGGGCTGTCGTTCGACCGCCAGCTCCCGACCTTGGTGGGCCCCCTGCTCTCACGCCTCCACCCTGCGCACGCCCGCATCGCTCCCCGCGGCGAGCTGGTCGGCCAACGCTACCTGCGCCAGCTTGTTGGCGAGGTCATCGCTGCGGGTCGGCTAGGCAGTGCTGGCCTGGAACGGGGCGGGTTGCGCGCTTTGGTCGAGGGTTACCTGGTCCCCCTGGGCCTGGCCCGGGTGCGAAAAGACGGGATGACCCTGGCCCCCGACCCGGCTCGCAGCCCCGCCGTCGCGGAAGCCCTCCGCCTGGTGGGCGACGGCGGGCCCGTTCCCGCTCTTGACGTGGTTGTCGCGCTTGGGGACGGCCCGCTCGGCTTGACTGAACCCGAGGCCCTGCTCGTGCTCAACGCCTGTGCTCAGGCCGGTCTGGTGGAGCTGTGGCGAGGGCGCAAGAAAGTGGCCGAGGTTTTCCTGGCCCTGACAGGAGCAGACCGGCTCGGGCCGGGGGAGCTTGTGGAACCGGCCCTACGCGAGGCCGTAACGGCGTTGTCGGCCGTGGTCGCCGGGCCTGGGCCGTTCGACCCCTGGACCTCCAGCACCCAGCGCGACGCCTGGGAGTACGCCCAAGCATGGCTGCAGGCCCGCCGGGAGGACGTCGGCCAGGTCCGCTCCGGCCTGGCGCAGCTGGAAGAGGTCCCCGCGCTGGCCGGGGCCGACAGCTCGGCCGTTCGCGCCGACCTGCGCACGCTCCAGGCCGTGCTCGACGCCTGCGCAGACATAGGCTCTCCGGCTGAGGGCCTGCGGGCGCTCGTCGGGGCGGACTCCGACCTGGCGGGCGATGCTAGCGAGCTGGTAGCAGCCGGGCGCCGCCTGGGTGCGCTGGCGAGGTTCCTCCGTGACGACCTGCGCCGGGTCGAGGAGGCCGCTTCGTACCTGACGAGCCCAGAGCTCGTCCTGCCCGAGCCAGAGGAGCGTTTGCGTTCCCTGCGCTCTGGCGTCCTCGATATGCTCCCCGACCTGCTGCGCCTGGCGGCCGAGGACCGCCTCCCTGAGCTGAGCAGTGCGCAGCGCGAGTTCCGCAGCGCTTATGTCGCCGCCTACCAGCAGGCCCACGACCAGTACCACGGCGCCGTCACGCCCGCGGCATTGAGCAAGGTCCGGGACAACGCCGTCTACCGGGCTTTAGCGGCAATTTCAGGAGCGGGCGCGCTGTCCGTGCCTGACGACCGGGTGAAGGTCGACCGGATGCTGGCCGCGGCCGCCCCGGCCCCGTGCACCCGCAGGGCCGAGAACGAACTGTCGTGGAAGCCCAGGTGCGCCTGCGGCTTCGCCCTGGGGGACCCTCTGCCCCATCTCGATGCCCAAACCGTCCTGGAGGTGGCGGCCAGGGGGCTTGGCGAGCACCTGGCCGAGCTGTCGAGCCCCACGGTCTCGCGACAACTGGACGACGCTGCTTCCCAGCTGGAGGCGCTCGGCCGGGAGCAGTTGGCGGAAGACCTGCGCCGCCTGGTCGAGGTGGCCTCAGTCCCGGAGAGGGCAGACCCGCTGGCCGTGGCGAGCCTGGTGGGCCAGGAGCTGCAAACGGTGCTCAGGGACGTGCTCTCCGGCGGCCAGCTGATCGTGACCCGTGACCTTGCCGTGTTGCGGGAAGATTTGATAGGCCGGCGCTACCCCAAGCGCCGCCTGGTCGAGCTGCTCGCGGCTTGGGTGGACCCTGACGCCTCGATGCCTTTGACCGGGTTCGTCGAGGTGGTCGACTCCTCAGAGCCACGGGTGGCCGCGGCACCGGGTACCGCGGCGGCACTGGTGGGCGGGCCGGCACCATCTCCGGCCATGGCCCGCGCCCCGGTCGCAGTGCCCGGGCGGCCGGCACCGCCGAGTGGCTCTCCGACAGTTGTGTTCCTCCGGGCCCGCTTCCCTGAGCTGGCCGCCGCTCTCCCCACCCAACAGGCAGCCGACGCCTTCTGGCTGGCCGCGTGGTGGGCAGGGCGCCCGGGCGTGCCCACGTGGGTCCCGCGCCGCCTGGCCGAAGAACCCCGCCTGGCGCAAGCGGCCGAAGCTGCCCGCGCTGACCTTGGTGCGCTCGGCGAACTAGCCGACCTCGATGTTCGCTGCGGGCCGGGCACCGTGCTCGGCGGTCAAGTTGACGTGGCCCTCGGCCTTTCGTCGGCGACGTTGCCCCAGGTTTACTCGGTGCTCACTTCGGAACGCCTGCTGCGCTTCCCCCTGGCGCTGGCGGCCGAGCAGATCGTGCGCCGCCTCCCGGCCGACTGGCAGGCAGCCAGCCGGGTCGAAGGCCAACAACCTCCCCTATCGGGCGTCGCCCGGATCTCCTCGGGTCACTTCCTGGTCGGGCCCGACGAGGTGGTGGCGCTCGGGTACCTGCTCGAGGCCTCGGGCCACCTCGCCGAGACCGAGCGCCGCCTGGCCGGCACCACCTGCGCCGAGCTCGTCGGGGACCTCTACCCCGGTCACATCGCTCCGGTGGCCGAGCTGGTCAGCCGCGCCTCACTGGCCACCGCGGGCCGCTCGGCGCTGGGCCCAGGTGCGGTCGAGGTCTTCCGGTCCGGTGCCCAAAAGCTGCTGGCGGCCGCCGACGCGGCCTTTTCCAACTACGCCGAGGCTGGTTTCCCCGGCTGCCTGCTCGTCTCGGAAGTGGGCCGAGCGCTGATCGACCCACTACTTGCCTCTCATGGACGGGTGGCTGTGGTGTTGGTTGACGCGATGCGGGCTGACGCCGGCAGGCTCGTTGCCGCGGGACTGGCCCATGCCTTGCCTTCGCGCCAGCTGGACTGGCATTGGGCGGTCGTGCCCGCGCCCACCCGCACTGCGGAAGCCGTTGCCGCTCTTGCCCTGGGCCGGCCCGTACCGGCCGGCTCGGCCCCGGTCCCGTACCCTTCGGCCGAGGGCGATGAGACGGGCGGTGAGAGCAGGGGAGGGACTGCCCCGTTCGGGCACCTGGGCTACGAGGTCGCCTTGCTGAAAGGCGCCGACCGCGACTACCGAGCCGAGCAACTGCGCGAGCTCTGGTCCTCGAGCTCGCCGGTGATGGTGGCCGTGGCTTCAGTCCTCGACGAGCGGCTTCACCACAGCTCTGTAGAGCTCGCGGTGCTGCTCGACGACGCCACCCGCACGATAGGGCAACGGGTGCTGGCGTCGCTCGTGGCATTGCCTTCGTCGGTGCCGGTCGTGCTCATGGCGGACCACGGTTTCAGGGAGAACCCAAGTTGGGGCAAGGGGCCCGAAGGCCGTTACGTGCACGGCGGGACCTCTCTGCTGGAGTGCGTGATACCAGTAGTAGTCGCCTCATAATCCGGCCTCGAACCGGTGCCGCCTCCGCAGACCTTGGCCCGGTCATCGCTAGGAGTCAAAGCGCGACCCCCGACCGTGGAGGCAGCCGGGAGCATTCCGGGAGCAGGGCCTGCCTAGACCTTTGGTGTCGGCGACGAGGCCGACCACCCGAAGGGAGCCGAAATGAGAAAAAGGACCATCGGTGCAGTGCTGGGCGCCTCCGCGACCGCAGTGCTCGCGCCATTGACGCTGTTCCAGGTGGCCAATGCCGGCGCCGCCGCCAAAGGGCACGATCAGGAACAACCGGCTGCCATAACCATCCAGTCGTGGGTGTACGTCGTCCCCAGTGAGAACGTGCTCTCCGGCACCCTGTGGGCCTGCACCAAGATCAGCGGGGCCATCACCGACGTGAGCGGAGGTCCCACGTGGGACAGCGATGCCGCCTACGAGGCGCCCACGAAGATGACGGGGCCAGCCGCGGTGACCGCCGCTGGCCACGAGTGTTCGGCAAAGGAACCTGCTGGTGGGTTCATCCACGTGCCCCCGCCCGAACCTGGGCAGTACCAGTTCGCTAAGTACACGGCCACGCCCGGGGCCACGGCCCAACAATCCACGGGTTTGACCACCCTCTACAGCGACCAGACGATCGCTGGAGAGAAAGGCGACATCGATATAACCATCGCGTCCACTTACAATTTCACGGACAACCCGCTCCAGGTGGGCAACGTGACGGTGCAGCCATTTACGACTGGCCCGGGAGCGACCTGGGTGATCACCGGCGGCACCGGCGCTTACACCGGGCTCCAGGGTAGCGGCACGTGGTTCGGCAATGCCGCCACAATTCCATGGATATACCGCGTCGCTACAGGCCAGGTCTGGTGGACCAGGCCCTCTGGCGCCTCGTAGCCAGCCGGGGACGACGGTCAGGCCTGAGGGCCAGGAAGAGAGGGGCTCTTGGCTGAGCCCCTCTCTGACCGGCCGTGGGCCGAGGTGAGATAATGCCCTCGTGCCCGCGCCGGCTGGGGACACTCAATGTCCAGAGGTGGCCCCGCTGCGGGCTACTTTGCTGGGCCCGTTCTCCATCACCCTGGGAGATAGGAGTGCCGGTCCGTGGGCCAGGCCCACGGCCAGACGCCTGTGCCAGCTTGTGCTGTTGAGCCCGGCACGGCGTGTCCGCCGGGAAGCGGCCTGTGAAGCCCTGTTCCCGCAGTTGGGCCCCCCGGACGCCGCCCGGGCACTTACCAAGACGCTGTCGATGGCCCGCTCTGCCTTGTCCGCCCTGGGAGCCCCTGGCCTCCATCTGCTTGAGGCCGACAAGACCCACATCTGGCTCAGTCCCGCGGCGTCGGTCGAAATCGACCGGGAGGCCCAGGAGCAAATGCTCAGCTCGGCCCTTGAGACCGCGCCCGGTATGGACCGTGACGACCAACTTGTGCGCGCCCTGTTATGCGTTGGCCGTGCTGGCCCGGGACGGTGCCGGCCCGGTCGGGCCCGGTGCTATCGGTGTGCCTCCCGTCCACGACGTCAGCGCGGCCGCCTCGGGGTTGCGGTCCAAGCTGGCCGAGGTGCTCCTGCGGACCGGGCGTCACGCCGAAGCCCGCGACACTGTCAGGGAAGCCATGCGGCTGTTAGGTGCCCATGACCGCTCTCAGGCTGCCCGTCTTCAAGCTCTCCTCGGCCGAGTGGAGATCGCCGACCATCGCTACGCCGCCGCCGTCACGGCCTTCGACGCGGCTGACGAGCTGATCGGAGCACACCCCGAAGACGGTGACCAGGCAACGGTGGACCTGTGGTTAGAGGTCCAGCTCGATGGCCGGGCCTACGCCCATTACTGGCGCAACGAGCCCGAGAAGGCGGCCCTAGCCCTGGCTGTGGCCCGCCCGGTGGTCGAAGCCCGGGGGACGCCGGCCCGTCGCCGCACGTTCCACATGAACTTCGCATTGCAGCGTCTACGTGAGAACCGCTACCGGGTCGACGACGAGATCCTCGCCAACCAGCAAGCCGCGGTGACCGCCGCCGAACAGGGCGGCCGGGAGCACGACATCGCCTTTACGCTCTTCGGGCTAGGTTTTTGCCAGCTTTGGCACGGCGACCTGGCCCAGGCGCGGGAGACTTTGGAGACTTCGCTGGCCGGCGCCGACCACACGGGAGACGTCGTCCTGCGGGCGCGCTGCCTGTGCTACCTCAACGTGGCCGCCCTGCGCCGCCATGATGTTGATGCGGTGCGTTCGCTCAGCCCTGAGGCCAGGGCAGCCGCCGAGGCCGCTTCCTACCCAGAGTACGTGGCCGCGGCCGATGCCGCCCAGGCCTGGGTGGCCTGGCAGGACGGCCATTACGAAGAGGTGGTCGACCTGGCCACGCGGGCCCTCGAGGTGTGGGGGACCACCGTCGTGTCCTACTCGTGGTACTGGATCTGCCTCTGGCCCCTGATCTCGGTGCGCCTGGCCGGTGGGCATGTGCCCGAGGCGGTCGAGGCCGCCCATCAACTGCTGGCACCTCCCCAGCAACGCTTCCCGGACGAGCTTGAAACCCTGCTGCAAGCAGCGATCGAAGCCTGGGACGGCGGTCAGCCACGGGTGGCGGCGGCAAGGCTTGGCGAGGCCGTCGAACTGGCCCAGCGGCTCGCCTATGCCTAGTGGGCATTGCCCCAGATCGCGCAGTTGTTCAGGTGTTCGTCCCCTGAGGTGGGGTCGCGGCAGGGCGCCGGCCAAGTGCCGGTAGCCTGCCAGTACCGTGGCCGTGCTCGTCGATCTGGAACAGGTGGCGGTCCGCCGGGTCGGCCGAGTGCTCTTCGAAGGGCTTTCGTTCACGGTCTCCGACGGTGACCGGATTGGGGTGGTTGGCATAAATGGCACGGGAAAATCAACACTTCTGCGGATCGTGGCCGGCGTCGACCAGCCGGACGGCGGTCAAGTCCGTCGGGGCCGCGGTTCGCGCGTGGGTTTTCTCGAGCAGGTGCCTGAGCTTTTCCCAGGCACTGTCAGGACTGCCGTCGGCGAAGGATGGGAAGCCGAAGCTGCCCTGAGCCGTCTTGGCATAGGCCCCGAGATCGATAACGACGTGGCCACACTATCGGGCGGGCAACGAAAAAGGGCGGCCCTCGCACGGGTACTTGCCCATCCAGTAGAGCTCTTGGTCCTCGACGAGCCCACCAACCATCTCGATTTGCCGGCGGTGGCCTGGCTGGAGCAACGGCTCTTGGCGTTCCGGGGAGGGCTGGTCCTGGTTACTCACGACCGGCACCTGCTTGACCGGCTCACCACCCGGATGCTGGAGCTCGACCGGGGCCGGGCGTATGTGCACGAAGGCGGTTACGAGCTCTACTTGGCAGCCAAGGCCGAACGAGAAGAGCAGGAGACAGCGGCCGAATCGACCCGGCGCAATCTCGCTCGACGCGAGCTGGCTTGGTTGCGCCGGGGGGCGAAAGCCCGGTCGCGCAAACCCAAAGCCCGCATTGACACGGCAGTACGGCTGATCGAGGGCGGCCCGGTCGCCCCCGTCGCCTCGGCTGAGATCGAAGTGGGCCACGACCTCCCCCGCCTTGGCGACAAGGTGATCGAATGCACCGGGGTCGGCTTCCACTACGACAATGGGCCGCCGGTGCTGTCCGGCGTCGATCTCTCCATCGGGAGGGGGGAACGGCTGGGGATCGTGGGCGCCAACGGCACCGGGAAGTCAACCCTGGTCGACCTTCTGGCCGGACGGCTCACGCCCACCACCGGGACGATCAAGGTCGGACCGACGGTGGTCGTGGGTTACTACGACCAGCTGGGAGCCACTCTCGACCTTGAGGCGCAAGTTAAGGACCTCGTCGCTGGTCCGCACGGGACGCCCGGCTCGGTGGACAACATCAATCTGATGCGTCGGTTCCTGTTCGCTGATGACCTGCCCTCCGCCCGGGTGGGCGAGCTCTCCGGCGGGGAAAGACGGCGGCTTCAGCTGCTCCTGGTGATCTCCCGCCGACCCAATGTCCTGTTCCTGGACGAGCCGACCAACGACCTCGACCTGGACACGTTGCGAGTCGTGGAGGACTTTCTCGAAAACTGGCCCGGTGCCTTGGCTTTGGTCAGCCATGACCGGACCTTCCTGGAGCGGACCACGGAGCGGCTCGTGGCCGTGGAGACAGGCGGCACAGTGTCGGAGGTGGCCGGGGGTGTAGCCGGTTGGGTCGCCCGGCCGGAGAACAGGAGCGTACCACGCGCCGCGTCCCCCCGGGCCCGGGCCTCGACCAAGCTCGCCCAGCCCAAGACCGAGGACCGGTCCCGCTCTCGGGCGGCCGGCAGCGAGGCGGCAGCCATCGGCCGCCGGGTGCGTGAGGCCGAGAAGGAAATGCTCCGGCTAGAGCGCCAGCGGGACCAGGTCAGGGACGCCCTGACCGTGACGGTCGACTACGTGGAACTGACCCGGTTAGGCAACGAACTGCACACCGTTCAAGCCGCCCTCGACGTGGCCGAGGAGACCTGGTTGGCTCTGGCCCTAGAGGCCTAGGGCTGATTGCAGCCCGCAACCAACCCGGCTCATCGCTGCGGTCGCCGCTTGCGAGACGAGGGCCGCCGGGATGCATAATGCCCCTCAGAGTCCTAGCGGGAGGTCGTCACATGGCTAGGGGCTACACGGTCCACACCAAGCCGAACGGCGGGTGTGTCGGTCTTTACGACTGGCCTCCACGGAAGCGAGGAGCTTGAGCCATGCCGATCAAACACGGCGCGTACAGTGACCGAGTAGTTTCTGAAAGGGCCGCCCAAGTTCGACGCGAGCTCGACTGGATGCCGTGGCTTGCCGACGAGGATCCTTCGACGCTCTCCTGCTACTGCCGAGCCGAGGCCCGGGCGCAGTTGCTGAGCGAGTACTTCTTCGCCGACTTCGAGCAGGAGGCGGGCACCGTCCCCCTGGTACTGTTCGACGCGGTTGCCCGCGCCGAGAACAGAGCGGAGAGGCTCGCAACCGAACTCGGTCTAAACCTGTTGGGCCGGCGACGTCGCTGCAACGACCTCGCAAAGCGGTATATCGACGGCGGCCGAACTGACTCGGAGTGCCTGGATCGGCTGGTTGCCTTTGCCCTGGGCGAGGTCGTTAGGACGGGCGAGATGGATGCTGACGAACGCCGGCTCCTCCTGGACCGCCTAGGTGACGTGGTCCCTCCGTCGTAGCGGCGAGTTCGCGGGGCCGTTGTCATCGCGACTGGAGGGTGGAACCTGGAGGCGGCGCGGCGAGTATCCCCGGTATGGAGCTTCACGGAGGCGACCTCGGCCGGGAGGACGCAGCACAACGGGCGGCCACGGGGAAGAAGTGGTCGGTCCGACCACACGAACAGCTGATCGGGATGGTCATCCTGTCGTTGGCGTTCATTATCGGATCGCTCTCGGTGGACGCTGGGCTCCGGAGCCGGAACGAGCCACCACAGACCGATCAGATCACGGTCACCGGTTCTGCCGAACAAACCGTCACCGCCGACACATTTGAATGGGATGCCTCGGTGGCGAGCACGCAGCCGACTACCTCGGCCGCGCTGGCTCAGCTAGACCGCTGGACCGCCCAGATCCGGACCGCGCTGGACAACGCTGGTGCCCGCAACGCTGAGATCACATTCGGCTCGGTACAAGTGCAAACCAATACCGACCAAACCGGCGCTGTCACCAGTTTCAATGAAAGCCAGACGATCACGGTACGGTCCCATCGCCTGCCGGCAATGAAGCGGGTCTTAGGCGTCAGCAACCAGCTTCTCGCCAGCAACGTGCCGTTCATCGCTCAGGACCCGCAGTACACCTTCAGCGGTTTGAAACGGCTGCGACCGGTGCTCACGGCTGAGGCGACCGCAGACGCCCGAGTGCGTGCCCGAGCCGCCTTGGGCCGCAATGGCCATTTGGGGAGGTCGATCTCGATCTCGGTGGGCCAGTTCTCCGTGGATGCGCCAGGGTCAGTCAATATCGGCAGTGGCGACTACTACACCGGTTCGGTACAGCAGGTCGTGTCAGTGCCGGTCTCAGCCACGTACTCGACATCGTCGTAAGCAAGCCCCTCATTGCCAGTCGCACGGTACCAGCAGCCCGGCGCGTGGTTCAGGCGGACTTGGAGGCCTTCCAGGCGCCGCCGCCCATGGACCGGCCGCCGGCCTGGATCTGCCAGGTCCCGGACATGGAGCTGCCTGAGACCGAGCCCGAGTAGGTGATCGACTCTGAGCCGACGGTGCCGAAGCGGATGGAGGCGCCTTGAACGGTCCCGTGGATGCTCGTGGGCACGTTCTTGAACCCAGAGACCATGATCGTGCCGCTCAGGCTCTGGCCCGACTGCTGCCACGTCAGGTTGAACGTGCCATTGAACGCGCCACTGTAGCTTCCCGACCACTTCCCTGATAGAGACCCGTGATTGGACAGGGGGGCGGTGTGGTGGTGCTTGTGGGCTGTGGGGGCCGCAGCCCAAGCGGAGTTGCTCCAACCAGGAGCGATGGCAACCAGCGCGACCACAGTGGTAGTGAGGGCCAGCCTCGGTGCAATGGGCAAACGCCAGGACACGTGATGCCTCCTTGGGTCAGAGCCGTTGAGCCAGTCAGGCGGAGGTATTCGGTTAGGTCTACCTAAAACAATGCTAGCGGTCATCTACGAAGTTGGATAGGGGGAAAACCCTAGCCATCTGCGCTTGCGCGCTCCCAGTCTCTCAAGGTCCTCAATCGCCACAACCGCCGGGCGGTCGCGCGCCCACCTGGAGCTCCTGCGCTCGTTGGCCGGGACCTAAGGCGGGCCCCTGCGGATGACGCCCATGACGGGCCCCTCTCTGAGGAGGCCAAGTTTTACTTTTGTTATCTCATCACTATGTTCAGGATGAGCAAGTTGGAAAGCACGGCCGTGGCGTACATTCCTAACGCAACGAACACGACAGCCATGACGCCAAACCGGGGACAGTGCCTGATAACCATAACGCCTAGAGCACCGAGGATGGCGAGTTTCATCCACAACAGGCTTGCGCTCGCTAGCAGGACAGAAGAAAGAGGGTTGGCTTCCACGGCCCCGTGAGCCAGCAGGAGATGCGTGGTGACAACGTCGGCCCCATTCAGGACGATCAGGCCGCCTATGCCTAAGAGGGTGACGAGGCGCAGTCGCGACTGCGACCCTGGTACCCCGCCGTAGCGGTGCAGGTACGCGAGCAGCGGGGGACCGTTATGTATTTTGTGGGTTGGGGTAGACAAGCGCCTCAGGGTAGTCATTGGGCCCTCCTTGGAAGGGGGCTGACGTTTGTTAGGTGCCAGCGTCGGTAGTAGCGGATGATCTTCAGTCAGCCGGGCGCGCCGGGCGACAAACGTGGCCTTGGTCGACATCATGCCCGTCTGGGCCGGACACCCCGCCCCGTGCACGGCTGTCGTCCCCTCTCGCGGACGCTCGAATGGCTTGCGGTCAGCGACCGCCGTGCCTCCAACGTCTCCAACGCACTCTAGTCATAGTTCTCAAATACTGGTAATTTAGTTCTAGCACTGTTAAGCTTGTGATGATGCCAGAGTGGAGCTTCCTCACCAACCATGCCCGGGCCTTGGTCTGCATCGCCCACGACCCCGGGGTGCGCTTGCGGGACATCGCGGCCACCCTGGGCATCACCGAGCGCCGCGCCTATGCCATCGTGACCGACCTGACGGCCGCGGGCTACGTGGTCAAGGACAAGGACACGGACGCACGTCGTAACCGCTACGAGATCCAGGCCCACCTGCCCCTGAGGGAGGCGGTCGGTCGGGAACGGACCATCGGGGAGGTCCTCGACCTGTTCGTCGACAACTACACTCGCAAACCGGTCCGACGGACAACGGTCACCTGAGCGGACGAGGCTCTGGTCGTTGACGGCCCCCACAACCACAGGTGACCAGTCCCACGGCCAGGGAAAGTAGAACTACCGCCCGGGTGACGGGTACCGCCCGTCGGCGGACGCTACGGTGGGCGACGGTTGGGAGCCCTGGCCGGAAGGCAGGGGGGTTGGCCACGTCAGCCAGGGCTCCCTGTAGTAGAGGCTAGTGACCGGGGCCATAGCGGCGACGGGACGGGAGGCGTCGCTAGTTCGTCCTAGTCGGAGGTTGGCAGCAGGGCGCCGCCCAAAAGGTGTATTGTCGTGGGGACACGACAGATGCCCCAACGTGCTGGGCCAGTACGAGCTGGCTGGGGGCGGTACTCCAGACCCTGGTAACGCGATGTTTCGCATTGCCTGTGGTAGGAGAGCACCATGGTCCCCGCCGGATCTTCTTTTTTTAGTGTTCCTCGCCGAACTCCCCTGAACGGGGAAGGACCTGAGAGCGGTCCCGTCGTGGTCTGGCTCTGGGGCGAGCACGACCTCTCGACTGATGACGCGCTGTCTGCGACGCTGGCGCGAGCCATCGCCCTCGGCAGCGCCGGGCTTCTTCTCGATTTGGGCGAGGTCGAGTTCATGGCCGTGTCGACACTTGGGGTAATCGTCCGAGCCCGGAGCTTCCTCCAGCAACGGTCACGGTGGCTAAAGGTGCGGCGGCCTTCCGCCTTCGTCCGGCGGGTCATCATCGTCTGCGGCTTGACAGATCTCCTCTACCCCGGCCCGGAGTTGGCCGGCGACGTGCCGGGCGAGGCGCTCGGCTCCTGGGTGGCAGTGCCGGCCGTCCGGCGGCCCGACGCACGGTCGCGTCCAAGCGCGCCGGTGCTTGACCGTGTCCCTGTTCGCGCTGGCCGGCCCAGCGCCCTTAGGCCCCGGGGCGGTGAGCGCGGACGGGGCTTGGCGGAGACAGCATGACGGAGCTGGCCCCTCCGCTGCGTAAGGGGTTGGTCAACCACTGCCTGGGGCTTCGTCGGCTCCCATGCCCTCCGAGGCCGGGTCGTCCGAAGGGGCCATAGTCGCAAGTCCGGCTAGGAGGATGTCGAGGCCGCGTTCGAGCTCGGCGCCTCCGTCGTAGGCGGCGAGAACCGGCGCCAGGCTTCGTAATTGCGGGAACTCGCCCATCGGCAAGCGGTACAGGCCTAGCCGTAGCAGGTCGTCGGTCTCGTCGGGATTATCGACAAGCTCCTGTAGCTCGTTGAGCACGTGGCCGTGTAGGAACCCGAACACCGCCCGGTAGATGTGCAGGGCATCGGCTCCAGCAAAACCGGCCCCGATGAGCAGTGCGAGGATGTCCTCCAGCGGACGCAGGATGCCCGGTGGGCGCAGCGCCGGCACCGTTGGTCCTTGCCTACGGCTGCACGTGGAAGTACGGCGCCGCTATCGGACAGTGTATGCCTACACTGTAGAGAGACAGAGAATTAGTCATCGGAGCCTGTCATGATCGTCATTCTCGGCCTTGTCCTCTTGGTTGCCGCCGTAGTCGTCGGCGTGGCGGGCGTCTTCGCCACCATGGCAGCGCCCATCTGCGACGACCTGCTCGACCAACGCGGGGCCGCCCGAGCCGAGACGGCGAGGGTCACCCCCGCAGATAGCTGACCGGCCAGCACGAGGTGGGCCGGGGCCGGCTTTTGAGGCGAACACCTGTCTTTTTACCTCACGTTCCAAGGAGGAACCAGCCATGGCAACAACCGACAAGGCCAAGAACACCGCCGAACAGGCAAGGGGAAAGCTGAAGGAAGCGGCCGGCGCGATCACCGGCAATGACAAGCTCCGGGCCGAGGGCAAGGCCGATCAAACGAAAGGCAACCTCAAGCAGGCTGGCGAGAAGCTGAAGGACGCTCTCCGGAAGTGATGCGTCCTCGGCTGGCATCAACGGGACCGAGGCCGAGGCGCGTGGTGCGAAAGACCGGAACTTCGTGCGAGATGGAACATAAGCTCATCGAGGAGAAAGCGGTAAGAAAATGAAGAACATGATCATCCTGCTGGCACTGTTTGTTGTCCTGCTCTTCGTAGGACGTCATCGGACGCGGAGAGAGCGCGGGGCGGCACCACTTCTATCGGTGGTGAGCTGTTCCTATTTTCTTCACCAGATAGGTTTGCGGACCTCATTGAGTGGGTAGAGAATAAGCTGATTTTTGTGATGGTCCACCTGGGCTTCCCAAGCAAGGTCGGGGACCAAGTAAGTGCCATTGAGCGAAACGGGGAAACATGTCTAGGGGAGCTGGGACTGGATTGATTGGCCTTGGGATCGTGCTGGTCGTTATCGGTGCGATCCTCAAATATGCTGTTACAGTTACCGCCAGTGGCTTCAATGTGCATGCCGTGGGCGTCATCTTGTTGATAGTAGGTATCTGCACCGTAATTATCGGTGGTGCTATTTTTGCCCTAGGCACCAACAGGCGCACCACGACCCGGGAAAGCGTGCAGTACACGCCCGGGGGCAGCGAGCGCGTAGTCGAACATCACGACGTAATGCCGTGATTCGGTTCTGGTCACGGGCAACCTCTGGTGGCACCGTCGAAAAGGCGCAGTGCCGGCTCTGGGGGCAAAGGCGGGCGTGAGGCTGGGTGGCCCCGACCCCCCCCTTAGCCCCCTAATGCGTGCGGAGGACGATCCGGTCTCGAGGGGTGTGTGTGGGGCCCCCCTCCGGGGGTGGATGGCAGTCGTCGTCATGTTGGCCTCCTCCTCTTGGGCCCGGCGCTCGTTAGCAGCGCGGTGCTCTCAGGTGACGACGGCCTGGCGGTCGTCGTCGGGTAGCGCCGAACGATCGAGCACTATTAGACGTTCGCCGACCGGGACGGGTGGCACTGGCAAGACGTGCGAGGGTAGCCAAACGATCACAGTGACGACGCCAGCTAACGAGACGACGGCGCCGACAAGGAACGAGACCTCCAGGCCGCTCATGAACGCAGCGCGCGCCGCGCCGGCCAACAATGCGCCCGTAGCACCACCCACGCCTCTGGCGACGGCCAGGGCGCCGCCGAACGAGCCGAGGACCGTGTGCGTGATATCGACCGGCAGGTGCCGCCCGGCGAGCGCCCTGGCCATATGGCCCTGGTAGCGAGTCGCCAGCACGCTCCCCACCACAGCAACACCGATGGCACCGCCGACCTGGAGGGCCATGGTGTTGATGGCCGAGCCGATCCCCGAATCGCCCTGAGGGACCGACCCCACCACCGAGTTAGTCGCTGTTGGCAACAAGAGCCCGGCGCCGAGACCGATCAACAGCAGGCCGAGGACCACGTCCCCGTAGCTCGTGGCACCCGTCGAGGCCGCTGAGATCTGCCACAGACCACCGGCCACGGCGGCGAGAGCGGTGGCGACCGTCGCCTTGGTCCCGATGGTGCGGGCCAGGAGCGGGGACAAGACAGCGCACACCACGAGCACGCCAGCCATGGGCAGGATACGTACTCCAGCTTCGAGGGGAGACAATCCGAGGTCGAACTGGAGGAACTGGGTCATCACGAACAAAGCCCCCAGCAACCCGAACACCCCGAGGCACTCGGCGGCGGCGGCGGCGGAGAACCGCCGGTCTACGAACAAGCCCAGCTTCAGCATCGGGTGGCGGCTGTGGGATTCCCAGGCGACGAAGGCGCCGATGACGACGAGGCTGGCGAGGCCGGCCCCGATGACGTCCGTTGACGCCCAACCCTGGGTCGGGCCCTCGATGATCGCCCACAGCAAAAGGCCCAGGCCGGCGACCGAGAGCACGACGCCAACGGGGTCGGGCCGCTCGACAGCCGGGTTCTTGGAGTCGGGTACCAGCACCAAGGTCCCTATAAGGCCGGCGACCACGATGGGGACATTGACCAGGAAAACAGACCCCCACCAGAACCGGGCCAGCAGTAAGCCGCCGGCGATGGGGCCGATGGCGATCCCGAGCCCGATGATGCCGCCCCAGGCACCAATGGCTCGCGCCCTCTGTCTCGGGTCGCGAAAGACGTCGTTGACGATGGAGAGCGACGACGGGATCGTCAGGGCGGCGCCGACGCCCATAATAACCCGAGACGGGATAAGGAGGTGTACTGAGCCTGAGAAGGCGGCGCCGATCGACCCCGCTCCGAAGACGGTCAAGCCGATGAGGAAAAACTTCTTGCGCCCGAAGCGGTCCGCCAGGCTGCCACTGACGAGCAAGAGCCCGGCGAAGACCATGGCATAGGAGTCGACGATCCACTGCAGCTGGCTGGACGTGGCATGCAGCTCCCGCACCAGGGTGGGCAGGGCCACGTTGAGGATCGTGTTGTCCACATTGATGATCAGAGCGGCGGCACACAGCACGACCAAGACACCCCAACGATGGTCACTCTTTAGACCCAGTGGCGCGCTCATGCCGCCGCCCCGACGGTTACGGCCCGGGGGCCGACAACTTCGCCCAGCTTGGGGACGCCCGGCGTCATTTTCTCCTCTGCGGAGGTGTTCACCTTCGGCAGGAAGACCACGGTGAGCACGGCACCCACCACGGCGATACCGGCGGACACGAGCAGGGCCATGTCCATGCCGTGCACGAAGGCGGCGTCGACGGAGCGGAGCAAGGCAGTCGAATGGATCTTTTGGGCTACCGCCACCCCACCGAAAACGCTCTGGCGCGCCGCCGCGGCCGCCGTCGCCGACAGCCCCGACAAGTTGAGACGGCCGAGGTAGCCGGCGCTGAGGACGCTGCCGAGGACAGCTATGCCGAACGGGCCCCCGGTCTTGTTCACGGCCTGCAGCACGGCGGCACCGACTCCGCTTTTTTCCTCCGATAGTTCGACCAATGCCGCCGACATGGCCGTGGCCATGGCGATGCCTGTCCCCATCCCGGCCACCACCATCCACGACCCTACGAACAGGCCGCTCGAACCGACGCTGGTCAAGGCCCCGAGGAACAGCCCGGCCGCCAGCAAGACGAAGCCGGCGGCGACGGCCACCTTGGCCCCCACCAATTGGACCACCCGGGCCGCAGGGACAGCGCCGATGATGAGCCCGGCGACGAGGGGCAAGAGGCGCAGTCCCGAGCCCATGGCAGTCGTGCCGAGCACGCCCTGGAAGTACTGGGGCATGGTGAACAAGACCCCGAGCAGGGCCAGTATCGGCACCACGGCCAGGACCACGCCCCAGGTGAACGAGGGCAGAGCGAACAAGCCGAGGTCGACCAAGGGCTGGCCGCCCGGCCGGCGGGTCAAGCGGCGTTCCCAGGCGAAAAAGCCGACCAACAACACCAGCCCGGCCGCCATCAAGGCCAGGGCGCCGAGGTTGCCCCAACCGTCCTGGCCCGCCTTGATCAGCCCGTAAGTGACGGCCACCAGGCCGGCGGCCGAGGCCGCCACCCCGACCAGGTCCAGGCGCGGGCGTTGTGCCTCACGCGACTCGGGCAGCAGGGCGACGACGGCGGCCAAGCCGAGGGCGATCACCGGCACGTTGATCAAGAACACCCAGCCCCACCAGTAGTTGGTGAGCAGCCAACCGCCCAGGATGGGCCCGATGGGGAAGGCTAAGAACGTGGCCCCTGACATCAGCCCCACGGCCTTGGGCCGTTCGGCTTTGGCGAACAGCACCGTGACGGCGGAGAAGGCCATGACTATCAACCCGGCCCCGGCCAGGCCGACGAGCACGCGGGCGGCCATGAACTCGGCCACGGAGGTCGAATAGGCGCAGGCCACCGACCCGGCGCCGAAGAGGGCCAAGGAAGCGACGAGGACCTTCTTGCGGCCGTAGCGGTCGCCCAACAGGCCCGCCGGGAGCATCGCCGCCGCCAGTACCAGGAAGTACCCCGACGAGAACCACTGGAGGTCAGACTCTGAAGCGTGCAGGGCCTTGCTCAGCGTGGGCAGGGCCACGCTGAGCACGGTGCCGTCCACGCCCACCGCCAACGCGGCCAGCACCAGGGCTCCTAGGGCCCACCACTTCCTGGTCCCGGGCACGGGGGTGGCCGCCGACGCGGCCTCGAGAACTGTTGTCACGGCGTGTCTCCTCAGCTGAGGAGGCGTCGAGCCCGTACGGGACGACCAACCGTGAGCTGTCGTCCTGCCCGAACCAGGCGTCTCATAGTGCGATCGGCCAAGCTCGCGCTGCCAAGGTCCGGAGCAACGCTCCCGGAGGCTGCCTTAGCGGCTGAGCAGGATCCAACACGGCGACGGGACTACCCGTCGTGTCACCACCGAGCATACCAGGCGGCAACCAAGGCCCGGCCGAGTAGGAGGTCCGCCAACGACCGGACGTTGCCTCCAGTCCGAGTCGGTTCCTGCGCGCCGACGAGCTTCGACGCTTCCAGCGGCAAGGAGACCACGGTGCGCGAGATCAGGTCTTCTGAAGAAAGGCCACCGACCAGCGGGGCGCGATCGTCGTACCTGGCGCACGCCAGGATGGAACCCCCTGTGGCGCGCCGGGCCCTAGAGCACGAGCAAAGAGAACAAAGAAAGGTGGAAACCTTGTACTCTCCTAAGCTTCACGTTACGAAGTTCCTCGCCGTTCCCATCATGGTGGCGCCACTGGTCCTCGGGCTCGGGGGGGTGGCCTTGGCCGCCAACCCCACTAACCCGCCGCCCCCCTTGCCGCCGGACCAGATCGTCCTGAGTGCAGTTTGCGTGTCAGCAACGCAGGTGACGGCAGCGGCGCAGCAAGCCCTGAGCCTTTACGTTGCGGGGAGCCCGCCCGCCGGCTTGATCATCAACGGTAACTGGATGCCTGCTGCGCAGGTTGCCAGTTCTGTGGAGTATGGCGGCGGGTGCGCTGGCCCCATCGTTCCGACGGGTAGCCCCCTCCTTCCGACCGACCAGATCGCCATCGCTGGTTGCCCGTCGATAGCGCAAGTGACGACCGCGGCCCAAGACGCCGTTGCCCTGTATGTCCCGGGAGCCGCGCCCGCGGGTGTGATCGTCAATGGGAACTGGGTCCCTGCTGGGATCGCTGCTAGCCCCGGCGGGTCCCTCGCCAGCGGCGGGTGCGCCGTCTCCTAATAACGCCGAAGAGCGTGCCGCACGGGTCGGTGGTCGGTACGCGACTCGATGGGCCGCGTCCTGTGGGCCTAGCTCACCGAATCCCGGAAGGCGATTGCCTCGGCCGAGATGGCGGTGGCCTCTTCAATTGGCAGGATGGGGGTCGCGGTGAAGCTCAGCCGCGTCGTCCACGGCGCAGTGGTGCGGGCGAGCGCGGCAGCACTGTCGGCCTCGACGATGGCGACGCCCCCACTGCCGTCGGCGAAGCCGTAGAAGCCCTTGAACTCGACACCGGCTGGCGGTTTCCACTTCCCGAACATGGCGAGGCCCTCTCGCTCGGCTTCGTCGCTGGTATCGGCGAAGTCCCAGGTCACGTGAAAGAGCATGAAAGTATCCTTTCCTAGAGGTAGTTGACGCTATCTCATCCGGTCCTGTCGGCGGCGGCCGCGGTACGCTACAAAGGCTCGCTATGCCAGCAGACGACCGCAGCAAAGGGCGATGGCGCGGGTCGTGGCGTAAAGGTCGCTGATTGCCACATGCTCGTCCGGTTGGTGAGCGACGGTCACGTCACCAGGGCCGAAGACGACTGAGGGGCAACCGGCAGCTTCGTACCAGGCGGCGTCGGACGCGAACCGCATCCCTTGGCGCTCATTGGTGACAATCTCGCCAAGGTCGGCCACGGCGCGGTTGAGGGCCTGTTCCAGGTCCCGGGCCTCGGCGCCTGTCAAGGGCGGGAAGCCAACGGTCTTCGACAGCTCCCATCGCAGCCCCGGGCGCTCGCCCTCCAGACGGCACAGAAGTTGCTCTACCTGTGCCTCGGCGGCCGCCAGGCTCTCAGAGGGGAGCACACGGCGATCGAGGGTGACCTGGCAGCGGTCGGCGACGGTGGAACCACCGCGGCCGCCTTCAACGAGCCCGACCGAATATGTCGCCGGTCCGATCCCTGGGAAGGGAGCGCCCGCGAGGCGAGCGGATTCGTCCTCTACGAGGCCGATGAAAGCAGCCGCGTCGTGGATCGCGTTCCGGCCGTCCTCGGGATGAGAACTGTGCACAGCCTTGCCATGGAAGACGATCTCGAAGTTGAGCTGCCCGTTGCCAGTGGCGAGCACCTGGCCGCTGGAGGGCTCACCGACGATGACCCAGTCGGCGCAATGCTCGGCAGCCGCTTGCCTGGCGCCCGCGGAGCTCACCTCCTCGTCGATGACGGCGTGGAGAGCGAGGCTCCCATGCGTCAGGACGCCTGAACGCTTGACGGCCAGCAGTGCCGACGTCATGGCCGCCAGCCCCGCCTTCATGTCGCAGGCGCCTCGCCCGTAGATCTGACCGCCGCCCGAGGTTCCCGTAAAAGGGTCGTACGTCCAGCCCTCACCGGCCGGGACTGTGTCGAGGTGACCGCACAAGACGAGCGTCGGGCCCGGGCTGCCAATGGTGGCATACAGGTTTGGCCTGCCCGGCGCGACCTCGACGAGACGGCAGGCGACGCCATGCTTTAGCAGGAAGGATGATAGGAATTGGGCACAAGTCCCCTCATTGCCCGGCGGGTTTTCGCTCGGCTGAGCGATCAGCTCACGGAGCAGTTCGAGCGCTTCGTTCTCGTCCACCGCGTCGAGGACGCGCCGGTCGCGCTGGTCGAAACGGGTTGCGGCCGGTCTTGGTGCGTTCGTGCCGGGTGGCGAGGGCGAGACCATGGTTCGCCAAGGCTATACCGACCTGAGGGAGGACGTGGTCCTGCTGGCGCCGCAGCTGGCCATCGGTTGTGGGTAATGCCGTACCCGGCGTCTCTTCCGCGCTACAAATGGTTTTGTGAAGACCGCTCCTATCTTTAGGGACGACCAGTTGCGAGGCCCTGGGTAGGACTGGGCCAGGCTGGGACCGCCGCGTGCGCCGCGCTTTGGGACACAACTCTTCGGACCGGGCTTTTCGGGCCGATATCCAAGGCCTACGTGCCGTCGCCGTAATTGAGGTCGTCTTTTACCACGCTCATCTCAGCTTCCTCGGCGGTGGTTACGTCGGGGTCGACGTCTTCTTCGTCATTTCAGGTTTCCTGATCACGGACCTGTTGTGGCGGGAGCGGGTGCGGAGCGGCCGCGTATCCCTGCGTGCTTTTTATGGCCGGCGTGCTCGACGGCTCCTGCCCATGGCCATGGTCGTGCTCGTCATAACCATGGTGGCGTCCCTTCGCTGGGTGCCCCCTCTGCAGTTGCGCTCGGTGTGGAAAGACGGAGTGGCCAGCGCGCTCTACGGGGGCAATTACCGCTTCGCTGCCGCGCAGGCCAACTATCTGACGTCTTCGGGGCCTGCCTCACCGTTCCAGCAGTACTGGTCCCTGGGCGTCGAGGAGCAGTTTTACCTTGTGTGGCCGCTCCTTTTGTTGCTGGCGTCAACTTTCGTGCGGCCATGGTCCCGGGGCCGCGGCACACCCTCTCTCCGAGCCCAGCACAGCTCCTCCGCCGTCCAACGGGTGGTGCGCCTGTCGGCTCTGGCCTCCTTCAGCGTCCTCGCCCTCGTCGCCAGTGGTTCTTTCGTGTTCTCGCTTTGGCTGACCCGGGCCGATCAGCCTTGGGCGTTCTTCTCATTGCCCACCCGCGCCTGGGAGCTGGCAGTGGGGGGGCTGGTCGCCCTCGCCGCACCAGTGCTGCGCCGCCTACCGGTCGGGGCCGCCATCGCCATCGGCTGGGCTGGGCTGGCCGCTGTCGTCGCCTCCGCAATCGGGTTTGGCGCGTCCACACCTTTCCCGGGTACGGCTGCCCTGGTGCCCGTGCTCGGAGCGGCCGCCATCTTGACCGCGGGTTTGGTGCCGAGCCCATGGGGCCCGGTAGCCGTACTAGGCACCGCCGTTATGGGCCTTATCGGGGCCATCTCCTATTCGTGGTACCTATGGCATTGGCCCGTGCTCGTCCTGGCCCCCTACGTGGTCGGGCACGCCCTCTCAGAGGGGGCCACCCTAGCGTTGGCGGTGGGGAGCGGTGTACTGGCCTGGGCCACCTACCGCCTAGTGGAAGAACCGGGCCGCCGTTCCAAGTGGCTGTCTGAGCGTGCGCGCCGCTCTCTGCTCGCCGGCTTGGGCCTGAGCACGGCGGGAGCGTGCACCTGCCTCGTGGCCGCCCTGCTGTTGCCCACCCTGGAGGGCCATGGGCTGGCGCCAGTGGCCGCCATCGGCTCCGCCGGCAATCGTTCACAGTCCGCCGCGCCGGGCCGTTGGCCAACGTTGGTCGCATCGAAGAGGGCACTCCTAGCCGGTCCGGGCCGGGGACAAAGGGCGACGACGCTCACCGCCGCCCAGGCCAGCCTGGCCTGGGACCAACGCCAAGTGGTTGCTGCCCTTGAACGCTCGGCCCGCATGATGGGCGTACCCAGCAACCTCGACCCTTCATTGGCCGACGCCAGCGCCAGCGAGGCGCCTCCTTTCTTCGATGGCTGCCTCCTGAGCTTCACAGAGGTACAAGTGGCGCCCTGTGTGTTCGGCGACCTCGGTTCGGCGACCACCGTGGTCCTGTTCGGAGATTCCCACGCTGCCATGTGGTTCCCGGCCGTTGATGCCATGGCCAATGCGCGGCACTGGCGGTTGGTGGTGTGGACCAAGGCGACCTGCCCACCGGTCGATGTCACCATCGTCAGCCCCGACTTAGGGCGCACCTATTCCGAGTGCGATGAGTGGCGGGCCGAAGCCACTTCCCTCATCCTCGCCATGCACCCTTTGCTGGTAATACTCGGCATGTCCCCAAACTATGACCCCCTCTATGACATAACCGAGGACGGCTCTCAATGGCTGGCCGGGTTGAGCCGCTCGGTTACGGCTCTGCGGTCCAGCGGGGCGAGGGTGCTCGTGCTCGGCCCGGTGGAATCTCCTGACTGGGTGGTACCCGACTGCTTGTCCGCTCACCTCGACGACGTGCGCGCCTGCAACGTGGCCCCCACTGAGGGCCACGCCGGGCCCGGCCTTATCGGCTACGACAATGCAGACATCACCGCCGAACAAACCGCCGTCGTGCGGGCTGGGGGCACATTTGTAAATGTCAAACCGTGGTTCTGCGCTGCCGCCACGTGCCCGGTGGTCGTGGACAACTTGCTCGTCTTCCGGGATAACAGCCATATAACCGTGCCCTACGCCGCTTACCTGGCGCCCCTGATCAACGACGAGGTCAACCTCATCATCCCCTCCGGACCAGTGGCTCAATATGGGCGGGAACGACAAGTCCCCGAAGTCCAGACGTTCAGGCCGAAACGGGGCTCGTCTCGCGAGCAGTAGAAAGCCTGCCCGGGCCATACCGGGGCACTCGAAGCCCGTCCAGGACCATGGCGATAAGGCGCTTGCTCTGGTCCTCGGACAGGGTGGCGTTGGTGCACATCGGCCCCACCAGCTGCATGAGGTCGGCCCCGTCGATGTCGGTGCGGGCCACGCCGGCGGCTTGGGCCCGGGCCAGGAAGGTACCCATGGCGTGGTTGATCCGGTCGCGCGACGCCACCTTCAGCTGAGGGTTCTTGTCGAAGGCCTCCCGGAGCTCGTTCAGGAACGTCCGCTTCGACTGAGCGTAGCGAGCGAAGGCCTCTAGCCAAGCCACGAGCGCCGGCCAGGGCTCCATCTCGCGGCTTATCGTACCCGCCGCCTCCATGAGCTGGTCCACATCAGTGCGGTAGACGGCCTCGACGACGTCGATGCGCTTGGGGAAGTGCCGGTAGAGCGTCCCCACGCCGACGCCCGCTTGCGTGGCGATGGCCTCCATGGACGCGTCGCCGCCGTACTCGGTGAAGACCTGCCTGGCCGCCTGGACCAGTCGCTCGTAGTTGCGCCGGGCGTCGGCCCGCATATGGCGGTCGGCGCCCTCGCCGAACGCCCTTCGCCGGCTCCTCGCCAACCCGTCCGTGTTCCTCTTCGTCATCCTCACCGCCCAGCTCATGGTCGTCCTCGACGCCACCATCGTCAATGTCGCCTTGCCTCATATACAGCGTGGCCTGGGCTTTTCTGGCACCGGCCTGTCCTGGGTGCTGAACGCCTACGTCCTCACCTTCGGCGGGTTGCTGCTCCTGGGGGCGCGCTCGGGCGACCTCCTTGGGCGGCGCCGTACCTTCTTGTTCGGCATCGCCCTGTTCTCGCTCAGTTCCCTGGCGGGCGGGTTCGCCACCGCCGGGTGGATGTTGCTGGCGGCACGCGCCCTGCAAGGCGTAGGCGCCGCCTTTGCTGCCCCGTCGTCGCTGGCCCTGCTCACGGCCGTGTTCCCCGAGGGCGCCCCCAGGGTGCGGGCCATCGGCCTCTTCACCGCCGTCTCCGCCGCCGGCGGGGCCACCGGCCTGGTTGCCGGAGGGGTCCTAACCGAGTGGGTCTCGTGGCGGTGGGTGATGTTCGTCAACGTCCCCATCGGGTTGGCCGTTTGGGCCTTAGGCCGAGCCGTCATCGCCGAGACGCCACGCCGCCGGGGCCGGTTCGACCTGGCCGGGGCCATCACCTCGACGCTCGGGATGGGCGCAATTGTGTTCGGCCTCGTCGAGGCGGGCAGCGCCGGTTGGGCCAGCGCCGTCACCATGGTCTCGCTGGCCGGCGGAGTGCTCCTCCTGGCCGGCTTCGTGCAGAACGAACGCCGGGCCGAAGAGCCGATCCTGCCCCTTGAGCTACTGGCCCACTCCGGCCGGAGCACCGCCAACGTGGCCCGGGGCCTGGTCTACGCCGGGATGTACGGGATGTTCTTCTTCCTGTCGCAGTTCCTGCAGGACGTCCAGGGTTACTCCCCGCTCCGTACCGGCGTCGGCTTCCTGCCCATCCCGGTCTCGGTGTTCCTCTTCTCCCAGCTGACGGGCCGGGCCCTTGTCCGCCACGTGCCCCCCAAGGTCCTGATGCTGTCGGGGATCGGCCTCACCATGCTCAGCCTGGTCCTGTCGAGCCGGCTTCATGTGGGCGCCTCGTACGGCCAGGTGGCGATCGACCTCGTGCTGCTGGGTGGCGGGACCGGCATCTCATTGGTCAGCCTGACGTCGGCTTCGCTGGCCGGCGTCGAGCCCAGGCACGCCGGGGCGGCCTCGGGCCTGGTGAACGTGACCCAGCAGATCGGCGCCGCCCTCGGGCTGGCGGTGCTGGTGACGGTGTTCGGGGATGTGACCAACCACGCTCAACTGGGTGCCCACGTTGTTTCCGCGGTGGCCGGAGGGACGCCGTCCACCCTGGTCCACGGGCTCGACGACGTGTTCCGCCTAGCCGCCGTGTTCGCACTTATGGCCCTGGTGCTGGTGGCGGTCATGGTCCGGCCCGGGCCCGGGCGGGTGCCGGTGCCCCAGCCGGCCATGACACCGGCGGTGCCGGTCACGGCCTATGGATCGTCACCGGGACTGTAGGGAACGTGACGGCGTTCGGGGCAACCGTGAGCGACAGGTTGTCGGCAAAAGCAGTGTCGCACTGGTTCGCGACCCCGTCCCCGGCGCTCATGGCTCAGGTGTCGTTGTCCCATTACCGGCCAGGAAGGTGTCCAGGGCCGCGTAGAC
>JBEKNX010000066.1:0-14642 GCA_049522375.1 Acidimicrobiales bacterium
TGGTCGACCTTGGCCGAGAGGTCCTGGCGGTCGGCTTCGATGCGGCGAGCGTAAGGTTCCCCGGTAACTTCCCAGGTCCCCAGGGCGCGGTCGAAGCGCCCGGTGGCTTCTTGCAACTGCCGGCGGGCTTTGTGCCTCGCCCAACGGCCGAGACCGGGCTGCTCCAGGGCCTTTTGCGCTTCGTCGTAACCGGCCACCGCCTGGCGCAGGTCCCGAGCGGCCTGGCCGGCGGGGGTGTAAGCCCAGCGGCCCATGCCTTCGTGAAGATCGTGGGCGTCTCGCTCGGCGGCTACCCGTCGACGTCTGACGTCGTCCAGTTCGGCGGCTCGGTCGGGCGGGACGGAGCGCACCAGCCCGTTGCGCTCGGTGTACAGCTCGGCCAGGGCCTTTCGCTTTTCCCGGTCCAGCGCCCAGCCCTGACGGCGGTCCTGGCCCCAGGCCCACACCAGGTGGTCGTGGCCCCAACGGTTGTCCTGGGCCACGACGTGGACGTGGCTCTCGTGCCGGGCCCGGCTCATAGCCACGTAAGCGAGCTCTCTGCCTCCGCCGTCGGCCAGGACGTGGGCCACGTCCACGGTGGCGCCCTGGGAACGGTGGGCGGTGATGGCATAGCCGTGGCCCAACTTGTCGGAGCCGATGTCGTCCGGCCCCATGTGCAGGTAAGCGCCGTCGGGAGTGACGGCTACTAAGGACTGGGAGGCCGGGTCGACGGAGCTGACCACGGCCCGCTGCGATGTGGCCCAGGACCCGCCCGGCCCCGGAGCCAGGGCGATGACCCGGTCGCCGGCCCGGTAGTGCCGGCCCCCGGGCGCTTCCAGCTCGGGGCCGGAGAGCTGTCCCATCTCTCCCCAGGCCATGCGTGCTTCCTGGTTCAAGGCTTCGACCGAGCTGCGACGGTAGGCGAGCAGCAGGGCGTCCCGCCCGGCCGCCACCTCGGCTGCCCACGCCTGGGCCATGCGGACGACGGCTACCTCCTGGAACGGGGCGGCGTGGGCACGGCCGTGGTCCCGGTACCAGTTGATGGCCACAGGTACCGAGCCGGAGCGGAGGTGGTCGAGGGCGAAGCGTTCGGCCGGGTCGGCTTGTCTCAGGTTGTCCCGCAACGTCCAGACGTGACCGGGGTGGCGGGCGGAGAGAGCTTCGAGGGCACCGCCGGGGCCCACGGCGTCCAGTTGGCGGTAATCGCCCACCGCCACCAACTTGGCCCCCGAGGCCGCCACCGCCCCCATTAGTTTGGCGACGTCGGCGTCGGATGTCATGCCAGCTTCGTCCAATATCAGGACATGGCGCGCCGTGAGAGCTTCCCGGCCGTGCTCGAGGCGCCAGCGCAGCGACGCCACCGTACGGGAAGTGACCCCGGCGCCCTCTCCCAAAGCTTTGGCGGCCTGGCCCGAGGTGGCCGTGCCCAGGACCTGGTAGCCGGCCGTCTCGAAACCTTGGCGCACCGCCGCCAACATGGTCGTCTTCCCCGAGCCGGCCACCCCGAGCACCAGGTCGACCTGGTGACCGGAGGTGAGCAGGCCGCTGGCCACTTCGGCTTGTCTCTGGCTGAGACGCGTCCCTCGTTCCAGCTCCAAGTGGCGGACGGCGTCAACCGCTACCTGCCGCTCGGCCCGGGGCCCGGTCCTGACGCTGAGGGCGTCGGCCAGCTCGGCGATGTGGCGCTCGTCTTCGACCACGCATGCCGCCGCCCATACCGGCTCCCTAGCGCCGGCCACCATCGGAAGTGCCAGGGCGTTGTCATGGGAAAGGACGGCCTCGACCGCCTTGTCCAAGACTGAGACGGGTAGGCCGTGCAGGTGGGGGGCGACGGCCACGACCACGTCGTCCCGGGTGATGGTCTTGTCCTGGGCCAGGCGGCCCCCCGGGGCCAGCAATTGCCCGGCCAGGTCGTCGAGCACGGCCAGGCCCGGCGGCTGGTAGGCGAGGCCGGCCCGCTCCACGGCGTGGGCCAGCTCGAGCGGCGGGTAGCCGGCTCGGGCCAGCTCGTCCCGCCACCGGCCCACCAGGTCCTCTACTTTGTCGTGGCCCTTGCGGTCGCGGGTGGCGCGAGCAGCAACCGAACGGGAGCGGTAGGAAGCGTCGGGGCCCACGGCCTCCTCGATCTGGGCCGAGCGGGTGGCGTGTACTTCCCACGCTTCTTTGGGGATGCCGGCGATGGCCCAACCGCCCAGGCGCCCCGACGGGCCGGGATCGGCCTCGATGCCGTAGCCGAGCTCCACCGCCTTGGCGGCCCCCGCCATGCGCCCGACGGCGGTGGCGGCATGGAGGTGGTCACGCAACTGCCCGGTGTCCAAACCTTTCCAACCACCCCGCTCGTCGCCCATGGCCACGACGTTGGCCACGAGGACATGGTCGTGGACCTGGGGGTCGCCCGCTCTGGTAGTGGCATGGCGGGACACCGCCCAGGTGAGACCTCCGGTGGGGGTGCGTTCCTGGGAGCGGCCCCGCCGGCCGCCGCGGTCCATCACCACATCGTCCAGGTAGGCCATGGTGGCGTCCCTCTCGGCGTCCACGATCTGGTGCATGTGCTCGGCCCGGCCGATCACCCCGAGCTCGGCCACGCTCTTGTGCGGGCTGACCACCAGCTCCATCCCCGGGCGCAGGCAGGCCACCAGGCGCTCACCGCTCACCGGGTCGTGCGCCCCGCCGGGCCCGAAGACAGCTCTCCACTCGTCCAGGTCCACTTCGCCCTTCAGGCCGAGCCAGGCCGCCCCGGCCCCGCCCCACGCCATGGGCGTCTCGCCCCGGGAGGCGTAGTACTCCAAAGCCCCCGCCGTCGGGTCGTCGCCCCGCCCCGCCACGGTGTGCTCGTGGTAGCCCACGGAACCGAGGCCCATCATCGCCATCCACGCCACCGGCCCCCACCACCTCTCTCTAATAGCGCCGCGCCGGCCGGGCCATACTCGCAACCAAAGGTTGCAAACGTGTTCCCAAAGACTTTGTCTTTATACAGCCTGTGCCGCGTGACGTGAACAGTTATTTTGCGAGTGGTAAATAGCGGTCAGTAACGGTCAAGACAGAGGCCCCGTCGTGGGCCAGGGTGAGGGCGGTGGTATTGATTGGAAGCCTTGGCGATGAGCAGCACGCCGACGGTTTGGAGCAGTAGGCGGAGCGAAACCCCGGTCTGGGAAGCTGATGGCTACCGATGAGCGGTGACCTTTGGAAAAAAAATCTTGAGGTCCGTAGATGTCCCTGGGCGTGCGCTGGTGGCACGTGGTGGCACGAGACGGACAATAACAGGCAATTACGGACGGTAACGGAAGGCACGCGGCACTTAGATTTCAGTGCCACTATTGCGGGAGCCATAAAGGCAGCCACAGGAGGCAACGATGCCCAACCCCGAAGCACTTCCCCGTCTGCTCAACATCGAGCAGTTGGCCGAGCACCTCGGCGTGACCGAGCACCTCGGCGTGACCGAGCACCACGTGCGACGCCTCGTCGCCGAGAAGAGGGTCCCGTACCTGAAATGGCGAAGGTTCGTGAGGTTCGACCCGGCCTCGATCGCCGCTTGGCTGGACAACGCCCGCCAGCCGGAGGTCGGCCCGCTCCCAGAGCCCCGGCATGGCCGCAGCGCCTGAGCCCCTCCGGCTGTTCGGCGACGAGCCGGAGGAGGTTGTCCTGCCCCGGGCGGCCCAGTGCGTCCCGGAGGAGGGACTGCTGCAGCGGCTTGCCCAAGCTGGCAGACTTATGGCCCAGGCGCAGGCACGGTTCGACAGTGCAGTAATCGCGGCCCACAACGCGGGCTGCGGCTAGCGCCGCGTCGGGACGGCCACGGGCATCCCCTACCAGAGCTTGCACAGGAAGTTCTCTCAGCACCCAGTCCCAACGGCCGCGTGCCAAGGCAGCACGCCCGCACGCCCACCTCAGGGGGAAGACAAGTGAGCACCATCCAAAAACAGAAGAACGGCCGCTACCGTGCCCGCTACCGGGACCCGAACGGACGCACCAGGTCCCAAACGTTCGACCGCCTGGAAGACGCCAGGCGTTTCCTCGCCGGCTTGGGCGGCGACCTCCTGCGGGGTGAGTACGTCGACCCGGCCCACGCCCGGGTCCGCTTCGACTACTGGGCAGAGACGTGGTGGGCATCGACAAGCGGCCTCCGGCCGTCAAGCCGCTGCAGTTACCGGGCTCGGCTCGACCGCCACGTCCTGCCCTACTTCAGCCGCCGGAGGGTGGGCTCGATCGACTTCGCTACGGTGGAGCTATGGCTGGCCGACCGCCGGCAAGCGGGCCTCGGGCCCAAGATGCTCCGCGAGTGCCTGAGCGTGCTGTCGCTCATCCTCGCCTTCGCTGTCAAGTCCAAAGCTCTCGCCCAGAACCCCGCCGCCGGGCACGAGGTGAGGGTGCGCCGGCGCAAGGTGCGAGAAGGCGACGGGGCCCTCACCATGGAACAGGTGCACCAGCTCGTGGCCCACGTCCGAGATCCCTACAAGCCGGCGGTCTGGTTGCTCGTGTTCGCGGGGCTGCGCCCGGCCGAGCTATGCGGGCTCCGGGTACGAGACGTTGACTTCGTGCGCCACGCCGTCAGCGTCAGGTCAACCCTGATGCCCGTCCATGGGTACGGCGACGAGCCTTGGCGCATGGTCGAAGGACCGCCCAAGACCGATGCCGGTGACCGCACCGTGCCTATCCCGGCCTGGCTCTGTGACGACCTGGCGGCGATGTTGGCGCCGAGAGCCGACCGCAACCGGGACACCTGGCTCTTCCAGACCCGCCAGCACAACCCCCTCCACCGGGACCACTTCAGGGAGAACGTTGTCCTGCCGGCGCTGCGAGCCGCCGGGCTGCCGGCAACCATCCGCACGTATGACTTGAGGCACAGTCATGCCAGCCTCCTCATCGACTTAGGAGCCAACCCATTGGCCGTGGCCCAGCGCATGGGCCACAGCGACGCCGCCTTCACTCTGCGTGTTTACGGCCACCTCTTTGAGGGCGTCCAGGCGAAGCTCTCAGACCAGCTCGACGCGCTGCGGGAAAAGACGGCCAATTCACCGGCAATGGGCACGCTCGTAAACCTCGACGCGCGACGAGATTTGACGCAGACAGGACACGCGTGACACGCACAGGACACGCGTCAGCGGTCAACTACGGTCACCAAGGTGTAACTACCGTCATGTATTACAGCAGGTCAGAGGGCAAATCGGCCCTCTGACCTGGCCCCGTCCAGAGCTCCGGGGGAGAGACTCGAACTCTCAACCTAGTGATTAACAGTCACCCGCTCTGCCGGTTGAGCTACCCCGGAAAACTCCGGCCACGCTACCATCTCGGCACCGGTCGCTCGGGCCTGAGGCACCGTGCCCCCTCGGCGAGAGAGCGTGTGAACCTTTTTTTGCGATTTCGTCAGCTCAAGCTGACGGGCTTTCGTCAGCCTGAGCTGACAAAAGCGTGAAAACAGATGGCCCGCTCGTCTCGACCGCCGGGGACCAGCGGTCTCTACCGCCGGCGACCCGCGGCTTCTACTCGTCCAGGTAGTCGCGCAGCTGCCCGCTGCGCAGAGGCTGGCGAAGCTTGGCCAGGCTCTTGGACTCGATCTGACGGACCCGCTCGCGGGTCACACCGAAGGCCTTGCCCACTTCCTCCAGCGTCCGGGCCTGGCCGTCGTCTAGGCCGAAGCGTAGGCGGACCACCTTGCGCTCTCGCTCGGACAGGTCGGCCAGGACGCTACGGACGGCGGCCGTGAGCATCGCCTGTGCCGCCGCCTCGCTGGGGGCCAGAGCGGCGTCATCTTCCAAGGTGTCCGAGAGGTTGAAAGCGTCTTCACCCAGGGGCTGCTCAAGGGACACGGTGTCCTGGCTGATCCGGAAGATCTCGCGCACCCTGTCCGCCGTCATCTCGGCCCGCTTGGCCACCTCGTCGATGGTCGGCTCCCGCCCCGTTTCCTGCAGGAGGCTGCGCTGCGCCCGGACGACGGCGTTGATGTTGTCGACCATGTGGACCGGGATGCGTATGGTCCGGGCCTGGTCGGCGATGGCCCTGCTGATGGCCTGGCGGATCCACCAAGTGGCGTAGGTCGAAAACTTGAAGCCCTTGGTGTAGTCGAACTTGTCGACGGCACGCATGAGCCCCAGGTTGCCCTCCTGGATAAGGTCCAGGAAGGACATGCCCCGGTTGCGGTACCACTTGGCGACCGAGACGACCAGGCGCAGGTTGGCCTCGACCAGGACCTGCCGGGCCACGATGCCCTCGGCCTGAACACGCTCGTCCGCTTCGCGCTGCTTGTCAAGCGCACGTTGCCGAGCGCCGCGCAACCCGGCCGCGCTCTGGCGCGCTCGCTGCTCGCGCTCCTCCAAGCGGCGTGTGGCAACGATCCCCCGCTCGACGCAGCGCGCCAAAGCGACTTCCTGCTCGCCGGATAGGAGGCGCACTTTACCTATCTCTTTCAGGTAGGCGCGCACCGAGTCCGAGCTGCCCGGGGTGACGGCACCGATCTCGAGCTGAAGGCCCGCCACCGACGGCCGCCCACCCGTGCGGAAAGGCTCTCGCGGCTTCTTGCGCAACAAGTGGCGGCGCGCCAGCCCGTCCAGCCTGTCCTGTTCAGCGATGGCGGGGGCCACTTCGGCGACCAAGCTGTCCAGGCCCTCATCGGAAAGAAGTTCTTTCGGCTCCCGCCATTCGATACCTTCGGCGGTCACCCTGCCGATCACGGCCGAGATCAGCTCGGTCCGCAGCTCGACCCCTTCGAGCACCGCCATCAAGTCGTGGGGCGTCAAGAAACCGCGTTCCCGGCCCAAGATCAACAGGGCCATGAACTCGGGCGTCGGCTCGCCTGAGGCTGTGAAAGGCGCTCTCACAGTGTCTCCGGAGCCTCTCTCTGATCAGACGGCGGTTCCGCAGGCGCCATGCTAGGGCTTCCATGCAAGAAATCTGACAATTGCTGTTCCGCCACGGCCAAGCGGGCCTCGTAGCCCGGCCCGGGTTCCACCGAGCGCAGCGCCTGCAGTCCCAGCTGGAGCGTGGCCGCCCGCTTGGCCAGTTCGGCGTGACTGGAGTTCGGGGTGCTGCTCCTGGCCTCCCGGCGCAGCTCTTCGAGAGCGCGTGCCGCTGCCTGCTCGACCAGGCGCCGCAAGACATCGTCGGCGTCCTCCTTGCTGTCGACCACGGCCAGCTGGCCGAGCAGGTCGGCCACCTCGGGCGGGGCCGACTCGAGGGCGCCGTGGAAGGTCATCGCCCGCGCCAGCTCGGTGAACGTCGACCGAGCCAGGTCCGAACTGAACAAGACGGGGTGGAGACGGCCGGCCACCTGGTCGGGACGGTGGACGGCCAGGCGCAGCGCCTCGAGCTCGGGCCGCGGTAGCGCGGGCCGGCGCTGAGGCCGGCTCTGGGACGGGCCCGGAGAGGGGTCGGGCGGGGCCAGGGCAGCCCCGGGCCGGGCAGCCCCGGGCCGGGCAGCACCGGGCCGGGCAGCACCGGGCCGGGCGGCACCGGGCCGGGCGATGGCGGGCAGCGATCGCAGCTGCTCAGGGCTGAGGCGGCACCGGTCCGAAACCTGCATCAGGTACTGGTCCCGGACCAGAGGGTCGGGGTGCTCGGAGATCAGGGCGACGCTGGCCTCGGCCGCTCGAGCTCGACCCTCGGGATTGCGCAGGTCGGCGGCGGCGAAGAGGCGCTCGAGGCGGAAGCCGAGGTAAGGCCTGGCCTCAGACACGGCTTCGCGCAATCGTTGGGGGTCGCTTTGCGCCAGGTCGGCCGGGTCGGCGCCCGGGGGCAGGGCGACAACCGAGATCTCGGCGTCGAACCGGCGCTCCCAGTCGTAGAAGTGCTCAGCCGCGCCCTGGCCGGCAGGGTCGGCGTCATAAGCCAGGACGATGCCGCGGGAAAAGCCGGTCAGCAGCTTGATGTGCCCCTCGGCGAGGGCCGTGCCGCAGGTGGCCACAGCCTCCGTCACACCGGCGCGGTGCAGGCCGATCACGTCGGTGTAGCCCTCGCACACCACCACCCGGCCCCGCTCGACAATGGTCCCTTTGGCCCAGTTGAGCCCGTACAGCACCCGGCTCTTGTCGTATATGGGCGTCGCCGGGGTGTTCTTGTACTTGGGCCCGCTCCCACCGGGCAGCACGCGCCCGCCCAGGCCCACCGGCCGGCCGGCGGCATCGAAGATCGGGAACAGGACCCGGGCGCGAAAAGAGTCGTTGAGGCGGTCCACCTTGTTGCGGTAAGCGAGGCCGGTGGCCACCAGCAGCTCGCCCGGCACCCCGACACTGGCCACCAGGGCGTCCCAGCCGCCGGGCGCCCAGCCCAGGCGGTACTTCTTCACGGTGTCACTGTCGTAGCCCCGGCTGCGCAGGTACCTGCGAGCGTCGGCGGCGTCGGGTGCCCCCAACAAGCGGGCGTGGTACCAGGCGACGGCCCGTTCCATGGCTTCGGTGAGCTCGGTAGCCCTCTTGTGGGCGCCGCCGGCGTGGTCCTCACCGTCGTAGCGCAGAGTTATGCCGGCCCGCGCCGCCAGCGTCTCGACGGCCGTGGCAAAGTCCAGGTGCTCGGTCTCGCGCAGGAAGGAAATGGCGTCGCCCCGTACCTGGCAGCCGAAGCAGTAGTAGACGCCCAGTTCCCCGTTGACCGAGAACGAGGCAGTATTTTCACCGTGGAAGGGGCACAGTCCCACCCACTGCGTCCCGACCCGGCGCAACGCCACCCGTTCAGAGACGAGGGCGACGAGGTCGGTGGCCGACCTGACCCGTTCGACGTCCTCGGCAACTATCCCCACAAGGAGAGACTAAGTCTGAGCGCGCCCCGGGCGGTCCCGCCCGGTGGCCGCCAGCCCCGTGCTACCAGGCGAGGCGAGAGGTAACCGTGTCCACGAGGCGGTCGATCGGTACGCGCTCCTGAACAGTCGAGTCGCGGTCCCGCACCGTCACCGCCTTGTCTTCGAGGGAGGCGAAATCGATCGTTACGCATAGCGGGGTGCCGATCTCGTCCTGGCGCCGGTAGCGCCGGCCAATGGCCCGGGTCACGTCGTAGTCGCACATGGCCACGGGCTGAACGAGCTCGAGGACCTCCTCGGACAGCGGCAACAGCGTGTCCTTTTTCGACAGCGGCAACACCGCCACCTGGTAGGGGGCGATGCGCGGGTGCAGGCGCAGGACGGTGCGCGGCTCACCGGCGACTTCGTCGGTGGTGTAACCGGCGATCAAGAAGGCCATCATCGTGCGGGCCACGCCGGCGGCGGGCTCGATGACATGGGGCACGTAACGTTCGCCGGTGGCCGGGTCGAAATATTCGAGCGCCTCTCCGCTCGCCTCGGCATGGGCCTTCAAGTCGAAATCGGTGCGGTTGGCGATGCCTTCCAGCTCGCCCCACCCCCACGGGAACTCGAACTCCACGTCTGCGGTCCCGGCCGAATAATGCGAGAGCTCCTCGGGGGTGTGGGGGCGGAGGCGCAACATCTCCCGGGGTATGCCGAGGCGCACGTACCATTCGAAGCGCTCCTTGCACCAGTACTCGAACCAGCGCGGCGACTCTGCCGGCGGGACGAAGTACTCGAGTTCCATCTGTTCGAACTCACGGGTGCGGAACACGAAGTTGCCCGGCGTGATCTCGTTACGGAACGACTTGCCGATCTGGGCCGTGCCGAAAGGCGGCCGCAGGTGCTCGGTCTGGCCGACGTTGGCAAAATTCACGAAATGGCCCTGGGCGGTTTCGGGGCGCAGGTAGGCGACGGACCCCTCGTCCTCCACCGGGCCCACAAAGGTCTTGAACATCAAGTTGAAGGGCCGCGCCTCGGTGATGTCCGTACTGCCGCAATTGGGGCATTTCAGCTTGCCGTCCTCGGTGGTTGGCATCTGGTCCGCTCGCCAACGCTGTTTGCACGACCGGCAGTCGACCAGAGGATCCGTGAAGTTTTTCAAGTGCCCCGAGGCTTCCCAGATCTTCGGGCTGGACAAGATGGCCGCGTCGAGGCCGACCACCTCGCGGCGCAGCTGGACCATCGAGCGCCACCAGGCTTCCTTGACGTTGCGGGCCATGAGCACCCCGAGCGGTCCATAGTCATAGGTCGAGCGGAAACCGCCGTAAATCTCGGCCGAGGGGAAAACAAAGCCGCGTGCCTTGCACAGGCGGACCAGTTCTTCCATGGAAATGGGCATGTGGAGAGGCTAGTGGGCCCGTCGCCGACCTGCGCGGGGCGGTTTTCCCGGGAGGCGGCTGCCTAGGAGATGTCCAGGACGTGCATGGCCCGCAGGTGCCGTTCCAGGTGGTGCTCCAGGGAGATAGTGGCGAGGTGGCTGACCTCGCCTGTGACCACACTGGCCGGCATTTGCAACGCCCGGGCCAGCTGGCCGCCCAGGACCCAACCGAGCAGCTCGAGGGCGGCCGGGCTCAGCGGTTGGCCCTGGCGACAGTCCCGGCACAGTGCCCCACCTTGGGCGATGTCGAAGGCGACCAGGTTGGCGGCCGGGGGGCTCGCCCCACAGCTGGCGCAGCAGTCGAGCACGGGCCCGGCGCCGTCCAGTGAAAGCAGTTTCCAGTAAAACGACGCCAGGACCAGCGGGCCGGGCTGGCGGACCAGGGCCCGCAGGGCTCCCACCAGCATCCGGTAGAGGGCTTCGGAGGGCTCGCGCTCCTGGGCCACCTGCTCGGTGGCCTCGGCCATGGCCAAGCCCTGGGCCAGGCAGCCCAGGTCTTCGTGCAGCTTTCGCCACGGTTCGATCGTCTCGGCCTGGCTCACTATGTCGAGCTCGCGCCCTTCGTACAGCAGCAGTTCCACATGGCTCAGCGGTTCGAGACGGCCCCCGATGCGGCTCTTGGTGCGCCGGACACCCTTGGCCACGGCCCTCACCTTGCCGTGACCGGGCGTCAGCAGGACGACTATCCGGTCTGCCTCGCCCAGCTTGTATGTCCGCAGCACGACCCCACGGTCGCGATATAACGACATGACTGTAACTATCTTCGCACGCCGGCCGGGGCCGCAGGCCTCGCTTTCTCACGCCACGGGCCGCTCACCCCCCACCCCCGTGCCCGGGCTACGAGGGCAGGCCGTCGTGGTCGCGCTGCCCCCTGGTCAGCCCGAACCGCCGCTCTCGCTGCTGGTACTCGCGCACCGCGTCGCGCAGGTGCTCACGGCGGAAGTCGGGCCATAGCACGTCCATGAAGACCAGCTCGCTGTAGGCGATCTCCCACAACAAGAAGTTGGAGATGCGGTACTCCCCCGAGGTCCTGATGAACAGGTCGGGGTCCGGCATCTCGGGCAGGTAAAAGTGCCTGCGCAACGCCCGCTCGTCCACCTGTGAAGCCTTGACGCCCTCTTCCACCAAGGCGCGGGCCGCGTCCACGATCTCCGCCCGGCCCCCGTAGTTGAACGCCACCGTCAGGGTCATGGCCTTGTTACGCTTGGTCAGTTCGGCCGTCTCGTCCATGCGGCGCAGGATCCACCCCGGGACCCTCCAGTCCCGCCGGCCGGCGAAGCGGATACGGACGCCCAGGTCGTGCAGCTCGTCCCGTCGGTGGGTGAGCAGGTCGTCGGCGATGACGCTCAGCAGGAAACGGACTTCCTGGTGAGGGCGGCGCCAGTTCTCGGTCGAAAAGGCGAACACCGTGAACCACTCCAGGCCGAGCTCGACCGCCCCTTTGGCCGCGTCCAGCAAGGCTTCTTCGCCGGCCCGGTGGCCCTCGGTGCGCGGTAGCCCCCTTTTCGTCGCCCACCGCCCGTTGCCGTCCATGACACAGGCGACGTGACGGGGCAGGCGCTGAGGGTCGATACCGTCCAGATCCATTCTTGGCAAGCTACTGCTCCGGCAACCGGCGCACGACCTGCGGCGTCGGGACCGTCACTGGCGCCCGTCTTCGATTTCGGGGGGCCCGTCTTCGATTTCGGGGGACCGGTCTTCGATCTCCCAGGCATGGTCCAGCACATGCCACAACAGGCGCCGGGCGGCGTAGCGCGGGGGCCAGCCCGGCCGGGCCGTCGCCACAGGTTGGCCGGACCGGCACCAATCCAGGATTGCGGCCCGGTTGGCCTCGATGACGGCTCGGTCGCCCGGCCCCGGCACCTCGAGCTTGAGGCCCACCCTTTGCGCGAACATCTGCTCCGCCGCGGCCACATGGCCCACGATGGCGTCCCGGTCCCGCCCGCCGCCGCGCGGGCCTTTCCGCAAAGACTCGGGGGCGCTCGCCACGACCTCGTCGAACAGTTCCCAGGCGGCTGTCAGCAGGGCCGAGGTGCGCGCCGCCTCCTCGCCGCTCACGGGCCGGTGGTCCCGCTCAAGGACGGTGGTCGGGACTCCGAAGTCCGCCCCTCCCGAGCGGGTGGGTACACGCTCGACCACCTCCCAGCCCGCCGGCGGGCCGGGATCGAACCGGGCTCCGGCCCGGGCCGCCACCGCCGCGTACCGGCCGGTGTACCCGCTCAGGGCCAAGAGGGCAGCCTCCTCGGTCTTGGCCGCCCGGCACAGACCGGGCCACTCGAGGCTGCAGGCAAAGAGCCGCTTGGCGCCCGTCTCGATATAGACGGGACTTCTAGCGCTCATCAAAGGGCCCAGGTCATCACAGGCCTAGGCGGTCCAGCATCTCAGGCTTGCGCTGCCAGTCCTGGGCCACCCGCACGGACAACTCGACATAGGTGCCCGGTGGTAGCTGAGCGCGGACCGCCGACCCGACCCTTTTCAACACCGCACCACCGTGGCCGATGACCATCCCCTTCTGGGAGCCACGTTCGACCAGGATCTCGCAACGCACGTAGGGCCAGTCCCAGTCGGTCACCTGGCAGGCGATGCTGTAGGGCAGCTCGTCTCGGGCGACCGCCAACAACTGTTCCCGGACGAGCTCGCTCAGCCACTGGCGCTCGTCGGCCTCGCCCGTTGCCGGGCCACCGACGTCGGGCGACCGGGCCGCCTCAGGGGGATAGAGCGGCGGCCCTTCCGGGAGCCTCTTTACCAAGGCGGCGACGAGCTCGCCGACACCGGCCCCGGTACGGGCGGAAACGGCGAAGTACTCCTCGAACCCCCACTCGCCGACCGTCTGGAGCTGCGCCAGGACAGCGGCCCGGGGCATGCCGTCGATCTTGTTGACCACACAGACATGACGGTCCGCCGCGCTCAGCCGGTCGGCCACAAAGCGGTCACCGCCGCCCACGCCGGATTTGCCGTCGACCACCAGGACGACGACGTCCACACCGTCGACGGCGTTGAGGGCAACTCGGTTGAGGCGCTGGCCGAGAAGTGTCCGGGGTTTGTGCAACCCCGGAGTGTCCACGAACACGATCTGGGCCCCGCCGGTGCTGAGGACGGCCCGCAGCGCTCCCCTGGTCGTCTGGGGCTTGTCGGAGACGATCGAGACCTTACGGCCCATCATGGTGTTGACGAGGCTGGACTTGCCCACGTTGGCCCGGCCGGCGAGGGTGACCAGGCCGGCGCGCCGTCGCTCAGGCGAACCTTGGTCAGCGGGGCGCATGGCTACTGACCGGCCCCGTCTGCACCAGCGGCCGGCGTCTGGGTGGGCAGGGGCACCGGCGCGATCAGGACCTGAGCGATGCGCCGGCCCTCGACTTTCTGAGCGACGAGCCGGTGACCATTGAACTCGGCCCCCTCCCCTTCGACGGGGACGTGACCGAGAAGGTGGTAGAGAAGCCCGCCGACGGTGTCCCAATCGCCCTCGGGCAAGTCGAAGCCGGCGACCTCGTTTATCTCGTCGATGGACAGGCGGCCGTCCACCAGGAGGCTGCCGTCGCCCAGCAGTTCGAGACGCGGCCGGTCGACGTCGTACTCGTCGGAAATCTCCCCCACCAGTTCTTCCAGGACGTCCTCCAGGGTTATCATGCCGGCCGTGCCGCCGTACTCGTCGACCACTATGGCCAGGTGCTGCTTGCCGGCCTGCATTTCCCGCATGACTTCGGCCACGCGCTTGCTCTCGGGCACGAACTGGGCCTGGCGCATGAAGAGGGTGACGGGCTCGTCGGCTTTTCCCTCGCGCTCGGCCCGCATCATGTCCTTCACGTAAACGACGCCGACGATATCGTCGATCCCCTGCCCGTACACCGGGATTCGGCTGAAGCCGGCCGTCGCGGCGATGTCGGCGGCCTCGCGCAGGGTGGCGGAGGCGAGCACAGTAACCATGTCCGGCCGAGGCACCATCACCTCCCTGGCCACGGTGTCGCCGAAGTCGATGATCGAATGGATCAACTTGCGCTCTTCGCGCTCGATCACAGCCTCGTCCGCCGCCGTGTCGGCCATGGCCAGCAGTTCTTCCTCGGTCACGTAGGGCCCTTCCTTCAGGCCCTGGCCCGGCAGCACCAAGTTCGAGACCCTTATGAGGCCGATAGTCACCCAGCGCAACGGCGGGAACCTGACGACGGCCAGGAGGAAGGGGGCCATCGCCAGGGCGGCGCGTTCGGAGTGCTGGACGGCCCATATTTTCGGCGCCAGCTCAGCGAAAACGAAGATGAACACGACCTCGAAAAGGGTGGCCAGGACTACTCCCCAAGGCCCGAAGGCTTGGTCGGCCACCACGCCGACCATCGTGGCGGCGACCAGGGTGCACATCTGGAGAGCGAACAGGATCACCGGCAAGTTGCGCTCGGGGTGCTCTACCAGTTTGTAGAGGGCCACCGCGCCGCGGCGTTGCTCCTCGACCATGGCCATCGCCTTCACTCTGGAGGTGCGAGTGATGGCCGTCTCCGAAAGGGCGAACAGAGCCGAGAACACGATCAG
>JBEKNX010000067.1:0-14512 GCA_049522375.1 Acidimicrobiales bacterium
GATGAGCAGCCTCGGTCTTGAACTCCAGCGTGAACTTCCGCCTTGTGATTCCCATGATCGACATCCTTCCAGCCGACCCGTAGGTCAGCCTGTCAGGCGTCCACTTAATCTGGGGAACCTCACATTGTTGGCGCGCCATCGTTGCCGATGCTGATCCTTAGGGCACCGGCCGGAATGACGAAGGTGGCCCCGCGGGGCACCCGCACCCCCGGTCGTGTGGGGCGAGGGCTTTCGGGCGCGCTCACCTTGTCTCCACCGCCCCGCTGCCATTCCGCTGACACGGGCACCCTGCTGCTACGACGGATCGCAAGAAATCCCTCTTTGACCTGCCCATTTGGGCTCCGGGGGGAGGGCTCGAACCTCCAAGCATCCGGATCCAAAGTCCGGCGTTCTTCCAATTGAACTACCCCGGAATGACCTAAGGCCGGCCTGCCGGCCGGCCCTAGCGGTCGGCAACCAACGATACCTTGTCGCCCGGGCCGTGACCGGGTTGTTGGGCCCGGGCCGGGGACGGTCGCCGCCGGTTCGTTACGCCCTTCGGCCCGCCCCGGCCCGCGTCGGCGCTCCGGCCCGCACCCAGCCTGTGCCGAGCCCGGCGCAGTTCGCCTGCCCAGCCCTCCTGATGAGCGGTCAACCGGACTAGAAAGAGCAACGTGACTTACTACGACCGAGACGTCGAACCTCGCCGGGGGGCGGCCGGCGAGCAGCCCAAGTTGGCGGCGGTGGTGCTGGCGGCGGGAGAAGGCACTCGCATGCACAGTGCGCGGCCCAAACCGCTCCACCGTCTGTGCGGGCGCCCCATGGTCATGTGGGTGCTGGGCGCACTTGGCGGGTTGGACCTGTCACGTGTGGTGGTCGTCGTGGGCCATGGTTCGACGAGGATGACGAAGGCCCTGGCTGAAGCCGGTTCCCCGGCCGCCCCGCTCGAGGTGGTCGAGCAGCCGGTCCAACGGGGGACGGGCGACGCCCTGTCGGTGGCCCTGACCGCGTTCCACGAAGACGATGGCGAACTGGACGACCTCGTGGTGCTGCCCGGCGACACACCTCTTCTGCGCCCGGGCACGCTCGCCGCCCTGGTGGCCGCGCACAGGAGCTCGTCGGCGGCGGCGACCCTGCTAACGACCCGCCTCGACGACCCCAGCGGCTACGGGCGGGTGGTCCGGTCGCGCGATGGGCGCGTCGCCGCCATCGTCGAGGAAGCGGACGCCACCGAGGAGGAGCGGGCCATCGACGAGGTGGCCACTTCCATATACGCCTTTCGCCGCTCGGTGCTGGCTCCGGCGCTGCGGCGCCTCAGCCCTGACAACGCCCTGGGGGAGTACTACCTGACCGACGTCATCTCGGTGCTGCACGGCGCCGGTTACCCGGTCATCTCAATGGTGGCCCCGGAGCCCATCGAGGCCAGCGGGGTCAACGACCGCTGTCAGCTGGCCGCGGCCGAGGCCGTGCTGCGGGGCCGCATAAACGACCGGTGGATGCGCCGGGGCGTCACCATGCTCGACCCGCACCACACCTATCTCGACTCGACAGTCGACCTCGGAGAGGACGTCACCATTTTCCCCGGGACTATCCTTCAAGGGCGCACGAGAGTCGCCACCGGTGCCGAGCTGGGGCCGAGCACTCATTTGGTCGACTGCACCGTCGGAGCGAGGGCTCAGGTGCGGGCGACTTCAGCGGAGCAGGTGGTGATCGGAGAGGACGCCCGGGTAGGCCCGTGGGCGTGGTTGGCACCTGGCACCGTTGTAGCACCCGGCTCGGTCATCCGCCCGGGGACGGGTACGTTTGGCTTGGAAGGGGAGGCACCGAGTGGAACTGATCTCGAAACATAGGCTCCAGCTCTACGCCGGGCGCTCGCACCCGGCGCTGGCCAGTGACATCGCCGCCCACCTGGGAGTACATGCCGGCCCCTGCGAAGTGCTCGACTTCCCCAACGGGGAGATCCGGGCCCGCTTCGGCGAGTCCGTCCGCGGCGCCGACGTGTTCATCCTCCAGACTCATTGCCCGGCGAACGGCCGTTCGGTCAACGACCTGATGATGGAGCAATGGGTGATGATCGACGCGGCCAAGAGGGCTTCGGCCAAGCGGATAACCGCGGTTTGCCCTCGCTACGGTTACGGGCGCCAGGACCGCAAGTCGAGAGGCCGCGAACCGATCACGGCCCGCATGGTGGCCGACTTCTTCCGCGCCGCCGGCGCCGAGCGGATCATGACCGTCGACCTGCACTCCGGGCAGGTCCAGGGTTTCTTCGATGGCCCGGTGGACCACCTCACCGCCGTCAACCTCCTGGTCGACTACATCAAGGCCAATGTCAGCGGCGACCTGGTCATGGTGTCACCTGATACGGGCCGGACCAAAGTGGCAGAAAGAGCGGCCCGCAACGCCGGCGACATGGACATGGCCGCGGTCTACAAGCGCCGCAGCGTGGACCTCGTCGGCCACGTGGAGGCCCTCGACGTCATGGGCGACGTCCGAGGGCGCATGTGCGTCCTGATAGACGACGAGATCGACACCGCCGGGACCCTGTGCGAGGCGGCAAAGATCCTGGCCCAGAAGGGGGCCACCGAGGTTTGGGCCACGGCCACGCACGGCGTGTTCTCCGAACCGGCCATCGACCGCCTGAAAAACTCCAACATCGCCCGGGTCGTGGTCACCGACACCGTCCCGCTGCCGCCGGAGAAGCAGATCCCCAAGATCGAGAGCGTTTCCGTGGCCAAGACCTTCGCCGACGCCATCCGGGCCGTCTTCGAAGAGGGTTCGGTGTCGCAAATCTTCGGGGGTGACAACCAGTCCTAGGCCAGGGCTAAGCCAGAGTGGGGCCGGGGCCTCGTCTGGCCCGTCGCCCGCTTGGTCTGTCCGGCGCCCGAGCCGCTATCATTAGGGCTCCCTTCCCCTCAAAGTTCATTTGGCGGGGTACCGACTAGTAAGCGAGCGCGAGCGAACAATGGCAGAAGTCAAGCTGGTCGCGGAGCTCGGGCGCACGACCGGGTCGAGCGCCTCGAGAAGGCTCCGGGTCTCCGGCCGCATCCCCGGGGTCGTCTACGGGCACGGCATGGAGCCGGTGCCCGTGTCTGTGGGTGCTCGCGACTTGGGCGCCGCGCTCTCTGCTCATGGGCTCAACCAGGTCCTTGAACTAGAGGTTGATGGTTCCTCGCACCTGGTCCTGGCCCGCCAGCTCCAGCGCCATCCCGTCCGCCGTACCGTCGCCCACGTCGACTTCCAGGTCGTACGCCGGGACGAGGTCGTCCACGCCGAGGTGCCCGTCGTCATCGTGGGCGTCGCCGCCAATGTCGAGCGGGACCGCGGCGTGCTCGAACAGCTCCTCACCAACCTGAGCATCCGCACCACACCGGAGCGCATCCCTCAAGAGATCACGCTCGACGTGAGCGGGCTGGACGTGGGCCAGTCGCTGCGGGTGCGCGACCTCGTACTGCCCGAGGGCGTCACTACCGACGCCGACCCCGACGAGCCCGTAGTGATCGCCGCTCTATCGAGGACCGCCGCCGAGATGGCGGCAGTTGAGGCGGCCGAGGAGGCCGAGGCGCCCGAGGTGGCCGGCCCGGCCGAGGCAGGGGCGCCGGGGACTGGCGGTACTGCGGCGGCCGAGGAGGGCTGAGCCCGCTCTGCTCTGGACGCGGAAGTCTGAGGCGACGGCGGGCGCCGACCTCCTGGCCGTCGGGCTCGGTAACCCGGGGCCGCGCTACGCCAAAACTCGTCACAACGTCGGTGCGGACGTGGTCGCTTTGCTGGCCGAGCGTCACGGCGAGCGGCTGCGCCAAGGCCGGGAGCTGGCCATGGTGGCTGAGGTCAAGCTGGACGGGAAGCGCCTAGTCCTGGCCTTCCCCCAGACCTTCATGAACGAGTCAGGTCGTTCGGTGGCCCGGTTGGTCAAAAGGTACAACGTCTCGGACCTGGCCAAGCTGCTCATCGTGCACGACGAACTGGACTTGCCCCTCGGCGTGGTGAGGGTAAAGGCGGGAGGGGGGTTGGCCGGTCACAACGGCCTGCGCAGCATCAGGGCCTGGGTGCGCTCGGACGAGTTCTCCCGGGTCCGCATCGGCATCGGCAAGCCCCCGGGGGGCAAGGAACACGGCGTAGACCACGTGTTGTCGGCGCCGAGCCGGTTGGAGCGGCGCCAGCTCGAGGTGGCGGTCGAGGTCGCCGCCGACGCCGTCGTAATGGTCCTCGAGCGGGGCGTAGCGGCGGCGCAGAACGAGCTCAACGCCCGCCAGGTCTGACGAGGGCCCTTTAATGGTCAAAGCGACGGGACGATCGGAGTGACGGGCGCCAGATGGCTTCAGTAGTGCAGGACCGGGCGGGCAGCCCTCGCCAGGCGCCCACGCGGCCCCTGGCCCCCCTCCTGCGCCTGGCCAACCGCGACAGCGTCCTGGCCGGCCTGGTGGCGGGGGCCGAGCGGACGGTCGCCATAGCCGAGCCGGCCCAGGCCTTCGCGATCGCCTCGGTGGCCGAGCACGGCGCCCGGCACCCTGTGGTCGTGGCCGTTCCCAGTGCCACCGCCGCGGCCCGCCTGGCCCACGAGATCGGGGCCTGGTTGAGCCCCGAGCAGGTGGCGTTTTTCCCCGCCTGGGAGACGCTCCCCTTCGAGCGGGTGAGCCCGGGGGCGGAGACGATGGGCCGGCGTCTCGAGCTCATGTGGCGCCTGCGCCGTTTGCGGGACGGGGCCACCGATGCCGGGGCCCCCTCGGTCATAGTTTCCCCGGTCCGTGCCCTGCTCCAGCGCCTCGGGCCGCACGTCGAAGACGTCGAGCCCGTCCAGGTGGCGGGGGGCCAGGAGGTCGACCTGGGCCGGTTGGTCGAGGACCTCGTAGGCCTCGGCTACCGGCGGGAGTACCAGGTGGAGCACCGCGGCGAGCTGGCCGTCAGAGGCTCGATCGTGGACGTCTTCCCCTCCACGGCCGCCTCCCCAGTGCGCATCGACCTTTGGGGTGACGAAGTGGACCGGCTCACCGAGTTCTCCGTGGGCGACCAGCGGTCGGTGGCCGACCTCGACCATGTCGTCATCTTCGGCTGCCGAGAACTGCTGCCGTCGGCGGAGGTCCGCCAACGGGCGACCGCGCTGCGCCAGGAGGAGCCCTGGGGCACCGATACTTGGGACCGCTTGGCGGACGGGCTCAGTTTTGACGGCATGGAGTCCTGGTTGCCATGGCTCACGGCCGAGGGACGCCTGCTGGTGGACCTGCTCCCCGAGGGCGCCAAGGTACTGCTGGTCGAGCCGCGGCGTATGCGCGAGCGGGCGGTCGAGATCGCTGAGGAGGAAGCTGACCTGGCTAGCGCCCTGGCCGTCACGTGGGGAGCTCAGGGCCGGGATTTCCCCCGCCTTTACCTACCTTTTGACCGCCTCCTGAGCGGTACCGGCGCCGCTGTGGCTATGCTCCCGGTGGCAGCGGAGGGGCCGGGCACGGCATCGGTGGCGACCACGGGATGGAGCCCGGTGGCAGCGGGGATGGAGCGGATGCTGGCGCAGCTGCGCGACCTCAGCGCCAAGCGCTACACGGTTGCCGTGTGCGCCGAGAACGACAACAGCGCGCTGAGGATCTCCCAGTCACTGCGCGACGAGGGCTTCAGCGCTCCCGTGGTGAGCGAGCTCGGTCCCGGCGTGCAGGTGGTGGCGGTACCGGTAGAGCGCGGTTTCATATGCCCGGCGCTGGAAATGGCCGTCCTGGCCGAGAGCGACCTCACCGGCCGCCATCGCCCCCACCGCGTCGCTCGACCACGCGCAGCTTCGGTGCCGACTTTCTTCGACGACATGAAGACGGGGGATTACGTCGTGCACTTCCAGCACGGTGTGGCCCGTTTCGGCGGCATGGTCAAACGCAACATCGGCGACGTCGAGCGCGATTACCTGATGCTCGAATACCGTGACGGCGACAAACTGTACGTCCCGTCGGACCAGGTCGATGCGCTCCGTCCGTACACGGGGGGCGAGACGCCGGCGCTATCGCGGTTGAACGGGAGCGAGTGGCAGAAGACCAAGGCCCGGGTGAGACGGGCCGTTCGAGAGATCGCCTACGAACTGGTCGCCCTCTACCAGAAAAGAGCCACCTCTCCGGGCCACTCCTTCGGTCCCGACACGCCGTGGCAGGCCGAGATGGAGCAGTCTTTTGCCTTTGAGGAGACGCCCGACCAGCTGAAGGCCATCGTCGATGTGAAGGCCGACATGGAGGCACCCGTACCCATGGACCGGCTCGTGTGCGGGGATGTCGGGTTCGGCAAGACCGAGGTGGCCATGAGGGCGGCGTTCAAGGCCGTCCAGGACGGCAAGCAGGTGGCGGTGCTCGTGCCCACGACCCTCTTGGCGTCCCAGCACCTGCAGAACTTCGGCGAGCGCTTCGCCAATTACCCTGTCCGGGTGGAGATGCTCTCTCGTTTCTTGACCCCGGCCGAGGCCCGGGCGGTCACCGACGGCCTGGCCAACGGGACGGTCGACATCGTAATCGGCACTCACAAGCTGCTCGCCGGCGACATCAAGTTCAAAGACCTCGGCCTTCTCGTAGTGGACGAGGAGCAGCGGTTCGGGGTCAACCACAAAGAGACCATAAAGAAGTTGAGCACCAATGTGGACGTGCTGACGATGACGGCGTCGCCGATACCGCGCACGCTGGAAATGACCCTGACCGGCATAAGGGACCTTTCTCTTATCACAACGCCACCGGCTGAGCGCCGTCCCATCCTCACCTACGTGGGCGAGTACGACGAGCGCGCCGTGGCCGAGGCGGTGCGCCGGGAGCTGCTGCGCGAAGGCCAGGTCTTCTTTGTCCACCACCGGGTCCGCGACATCGACAAAGTGGCGGCGCGGCTTCGTGAACTTGTCCCCGAAGCCCGCGTCGCCATAGCCAACGGCCAGATGGACGAGGGGTCTTTGGAACGCGTCGTGCTGGATTTTTGGGAGGGCCACTACGACGTCTTGGTGTGCACGACGATCATCGAGTCGGGCATAGACATGCCCACGGTGAACACTTTGGTCATCGACCGCGCCGACATGCTGGGGCTCGGGCAGCTGCACCAGTTGCGCGGCCGGGTCGGGCGGGCTGGGCAGCGGGCGTACGCATACCTGATGTACCCGCCCAACCACAAGCTGACGGAGGAGGCGTACGAGCGGCTGCGCACGATCGGAGAGCACACCGACCTCGGTTCCGGGTTCAAGATCGCCATGCGCGACCTCGAGATCCGGGGAGCCGGGAACCTGCTGGGTGCCGACCAGTCCGGCCATATCGCCGCCGTGGGCTACGACCTGTACGTCCAGATGGTGAGCGAGGCGGTCGCCGAGCTCAAAGGCGAGACGGTCCGCCCACCGGCCGAGATCCGCCTCGACCTGCCCGTCACCGCCAACCTGCCCGCCGATTACGTCGAACGCGAGGACCTGCGCCTGGAGGCTTACCGCCGGCTGGCGACGGTCACCACCCATGAGGAGGTCGACGACATCGAGGCCGAGTGGGTGGACCGCTACGGGCCGCTCCCCCCGCCGGCCCGGGCGTTGCTCGGCATCGGCCACCTAAGAGCCGAGTGCGACCGCTTGAGGCTGCGCGAGGTGGCCGTGGTCAAAGGGGGCCTGGGCACGCCGGCCGGTGGCCTGGTGGCCCGGATCTCGCCGGTGGCGCTGAAGGCGAGCGAACAGGTGAGACTGGGCCGCTTGTGGCCGCGTGCGGTCTACAAGCAGGACCAGGGGCAGGTGGTGGGACCGTTGCGAGGAGGCGTCGACCCCGCCGCCGCCCTGGTGGACCTGCTGCGAGCCTTGGTGCCGCCGCCGGCGGCGGAGGATGACCCGGCCCGAGGGGCACTAACATTGGCCCGGCAGTGAGACCTGTAACCGTTTCTCGCCGTCCCCGCTCCCTTGGCCATGGTGGCTGGCGCGCCAAAACCAAGGCCCTGACGACCGTCCTGGTGGTCGCCACCCTGGCGGGTGCGCTTTCCAGTTGTAGCGCCTCGCCGCCGGCGGCCACCGTAAACGGGCAGATCATTACCGAGGGCCAGTTGTACCAGTACCTCGAGGACTGGTCGTCGAGCCCGGCCTATGTCCAGGACTTCAAAGCGCAAAGCACCGAGGAGTCCGAGGAGGCGGCCTCGCAGGGCCAGCAACAACCCGTGTTCACGGTCCAGGGCACCGGCTCCGGCCCGGGCGACTTCGGCTTGGTGTGGACCACCGGGCGGCTCAGCCTGCTGGTGTCGGCGTCAGCCGTTCACCAGTACCTCGAGCGCCGGGGCAAGGCGCCCTCCGGGCTCCAAGTGGCGACGGCCTGGGCGAGCGAGTATGCCGCCAACCCCCAAGTGTGGCAGCAACTGCCGGTGCAACTGCGCTCGGAGGTGGCCGACCAGGACGCCGAGCACGCTCTCATAGAGCCGAAGGTGTCCGCGCTGGGTGCCGACAAAGCCTTCTACGAGGCCGAGTCGTCCTATTTCTGGACGCGGGTGTGCCTGAGGGCGGTGGACGTCACCGTTCCCGGACCGGGTGGCGGCATCGACATGGCCGCCAGCCGCAAGCAGGCGGACGAGATCGTCGGCGAGCTCAGCGGTACGCCGACGGGGCCTTCCGCACCTCCCGTTACCAGTGGCGCGCTGTACTGCCTGACACCAGAGCAGCTCATAACCCAGGCGCCCGCTTTCCGCCAGCAGGTCGAGGCGCTCAAGACCGGCCAGGCTGTCGCGTTGGCCGAGAGCTATGGCTACGAGGTGGTCCAGGTGCGGTCGCGATCCACCATCCCCTTCGCCCAGCAGACGGCGCCCGATATCGAGGTCGTAGCTGCGGCCGCCAGCGGCCAGACCCCGGCCTGGCCGGACGTGGGGGAGGGCACCGATCCCAGTTTGATCAAGCTGTTGAAGACGGTCACGGTGCAGGTCAACCCGCTGTACGGTTCGTGGACGACGGCTTTGCCGGCGCCTTACCTGCCCCAGGTATGGCCCGCCGGTGCCTCTGCGCCCTCCTAGCCTCGTGGTCGCGGCGGGCGAGGTCACGGTGGTGGGCCTAGGGCCCGGCCGCCCCGGCCTGATCACTTCCGAGGCGCTGGCTGCCATTGCCGCGACCCCGGTCCGGTGGCTGCGGACCTCCCGGCACCCCTCGGCGCCCGCGGTGCCCGGTGCCCGGAGCTTCGACTACCTCTACGAGTCCGCTGCCACCGTCGAGGAGGTCTACGCCAGCATCGTAGACGTCCTGGCCGGCTCGGCCGCCAGGGAGGGGCGCGTCATCTATGCCGTCCCGGGCTCGCCCGTGGTTGCCGAGCGCAGCGTCGAGCTCCTGCGGGCCGACGCCCGGGTGACGACGGTCGTCTTGCCGGGCGTGTCCTTCGTCGACCTGGCCTTTTCCCGCCTGGAGATCGACCCGTTGGCGGGCGGGGTGCGCCTGGTCGATGGGCACCGCTTCGCCGTCGAAGCCGCCGGTACGCGCGGCCCGTTGCTGGTGGGCCAGTGCGACTCGCGGGCCGTGCTGTCGGAGGTGAAGCTTGCCATCGGCTCCGTGCTCGACCAGGCGCGTTCGGGGCCCGTCGGCTCGGATGGGCCTGACGGCTCGGATGGGCCTGACGGTTCTGGAGCCGCCGGTGGCTGGCAAGTAACGGTCCTCCAGCACCTGGGGCTCGCCGACGAGTCCGTCCGCCGGGTCGCCTGGGACGACCTCGATCGCGACGTCGAGGCCGACCACCTGACCAGCCTGTGGCTGCCCGCCTTGGCTGACCCGTTCGCGGCCGAGCTGGTGCGCCTGGAGGAGCTGGTGCGGACTTTGCGGGCACGCTGCCCCTGGGACCGGGAGCAGACCCATAAGAGCCTCACCCGCTACCTGCTCGAAGAGTCCTACGAGGCGCTAGAAGCCATCGAGGAGCTCGGCCCGGACGGCGAGGGGTACGAGCACCTGGAAGAAGAGCTGGGCGACGTCCTGTTCCAGGTGGTCTTCCACTCCGTCCTGGCCGCCGAACAGGGCCAGTTCGCCCTGGGCGACGTGGCCCGCCACGTCCACGACAAACTGGTGGGCCGACATCCCCACGTTTTCGGGGACGTGGTGGCCACGACCCCCGACGACGTCCTGAAGAACTGGGAGCTGATCAAGAAGCGGGAGAAAGGTCAGGCCAGTGTCATGGACGAAGTGGCTCGCAACCTCCCGGCATTGCTTTACGCCCACAAGATCCAAAGGAAGGCGGCGTCGGTGGGGTTCGACTGGGACGACGCCGGCGGCGCTCTGGAGAAGGTGGGGGAGGAGCTGACTGAACTGAACGAGGCCCTGGCGGCCGATGAGCTCGTGCGAGATGAAGTGGTGCGCGATGAACTGGGGGACCTCCTGTTCGCCGCGGTCAACGTGGCCCGCCATGTCAAGGTCGACCCCGAGGCAGCGTTGCGTGAGGCCACGGCCAAGTTCCGCCGCCGCTTTCAAGCCGTCGAAGCTTTGGCGGCCGAGCGGGGGCTCGACCTCCCTCAGATCGGCCCTGCTCAGCTGGACAGCCTCTGGGAAGAGGTAAAGGCGACCGAGCCGGCGACATGAGCCGGCGCCGCCAGCCCGCTGGCCCGAGGCTGCTGGCGTCGTCCGACAGGTGGTCCGTGATAGGCGGGGCGGAGACGGGTAAACTATCCCCCCTATTCACTTTGGTCACAATTGCCTTGGTCACAATTGCCGCTTCGCCAACATTTGAGGTGCGGGTATGCGCTTGACCGTAAAGTTCGGCTTGGCCGTGCTGGTCCTGTGCGGAGCCATGTACCTTTTCGTGTTCCCGGCGCGCACCTACCTCGCTCAAAAGCAGGACATAGTGGGCCAGGAACAGACCATCGCCGTCTTGAAGTCGGAGAACACCAAGTTGGCGGGCGAAAGCGCGGCCCTCCAGAACGACTCCACGATCGAACAGATCGCCCGGGCTAAGTACGGCCTCGTCATGCCCGGCCAACAGGCCTTCATGGTGCTCCCGTCGCCCGCCCCGTCGCGGCCCCCTGCGGCACCGCCCCGGCCCAAAGCGCCTTGGTACGCGCCCCTGGAGTTCTGGCATCACCTGTGAAGGACCGAGCCTAAGCCAGAAGGCAAGGTTGTGCGGCGTAAAGGCTCGTCCCGACCCCGGCTACGAGCCGTGAGCGGACCGGACGAGCTTGCGGCTCTCGCCAGCCTCCTCGGGCGGGCGCCCCGAGGCCCCTTCGAGGTGGTCGTGTCGGACGAACAGGGTGGCCCCGTCGTTATCCGCAACGCCCCCGTACTGGATGACGGCACTCCCATGCCGACGCGGTACTGGCTGGTCGGTAGGCAAGCCAGGTTGGCCATCGACCGCCTGGAGGCGGCGGGCGGTGTCGGTGCGGCCGAGGCCGCGGTGGGCCCCGAAGAGCTCGAGCAGGCGCACCGGCGTTACGCGGCCGAACGCGACGCCGCCATCCCCTCGGATTGGGGCGGCCCGTGCCCGAGCGGGGGTGTAGGGGGGACCCGACGGGGCGTGAAGTGCCTGCACGCCCACTATGCCTGGTTCCTCGCCGGCGGCGACGACCCCGTCGGCCGCTGGGTGGCCGTACAGCTGTCCGGTGGCTAACTTCGCCGCCGTCGACTGCGGGACCTTTTCGACCCGGCTGCTGGTGTGCGGGCCGGCCGGAGAGGCCATCGTCCGTCTCATGAGGATCACGGCGCTCGGTGAGGGCGTCGACCGGTCGAGGTCGCTGTCCGCCGCGGCGATGGACAGAGCCATGACGGTGCTGCGCGAGTACCGCCGGGTGATGGACCAGCAGGGTGTGCAACGTGCCCGCATGGTGGGGACCTCGGCCCTGCGGGACGCCTCCAACCGGGAGTTGTTCTGCGAGGAAGCGGCCTGGGTCATCGGGACCGAGGTCGAACTGCTGAGCGGGCAGGACGAAGCGGCCCTCTCGTTCTCCGGCGCCACTCGTGAGCTCCGCTCAGAAAGCGGCCCCTGGTTGGTGGCGGACATCGGCGGCGGCTCGACCGAACTGGTGGTGGGCCCTGCGCCGGCGGGCGCCTGTTCCCTGGACCTCGGGTGCGTCCGCGTCACGGAGCGTTTCTTGCACCATGACCCCCCGGCCGCGGCCGAGCTGGCGACGGCTACAGCCTGGTTGTCCGAGCAGTACCGCCGCGCCGAGGCGGACGTCCCGGGCCTGGCGGGGGCCAGTACTTTGGTCGGGCTGGCCGGTACCGTCGCCGCCCTGGCCTGCTACGAACAGTGCCTGGCCGTTTATGACCGCGACGCCGTTCACCATCACCGGCTATCCCGTCAGGCCGTGGAGCGAGCCTTGCACGAACTGGCCCGGCAACCCGCGGCACAGCGACGTCGCCACCCCGGTATCGAGGCGGGCCGGGCGCCCGTCATCGTCGGCGGCACCCTGGTCCTGGCCACTTTGATGGCGCATTTCGGCTTCGATGATTGCCTCGTCTCCGAGTCGGACATCCTGGACGGTCTGGCCTGGACGCTCCTACCACCAGGGGAGCCGCGCCCGGCGCCGGGCCCGCACGAGGCGACCGAGCCGGCCCGATAGCATTTCCGACAATGACCTGGGGCCATTCCATGGTTTACCCCGAGCTCCGGGGTAAGCGAGTACTGCTCAGGCCGCTGGCCGCCTCCGACTTCGACGCCTGGCGCGAGGTGCGGTCGCGCTCGCGCGACTGGCTCGTCAAATGGGAGCCCCGTCCCGTTCCCGGGCAGCCGGACCCCACGATCGACAAGCGGGCCTTCGCCGCCCGCTGTAGCGCCCGCCTGCGGGAGCGAGAGCTCGGGACCGGTTACGGCTTCGGCGTCTTCGTCGGTGACCGTTTCGCGGGGGAGATAAACATCTCGTCGGTGCAGCGTGGGCCATTTCAAAACGCGTACGTCGGCTACTGGGTGGACGAGGCCATGGCGGGCAACGGCTACACGCCCGAGGCATTTGTCGCCTTGGCGCGCTTCGCCTTCGAGGATCTGATGCTCCACCGGCTCCAGGTCTCGATAATCCCCCGCAACCGCCCCAGCCTTCGGGTAGCGGAGAAGCTCGGCCTGCGCAATGAGGGGACAGCCTTGCGCTACCTCGAGATCAACGGAGTATGGGAGGACCACGTCCGCTTCGCCATTACCTCCGAGGACTGGGCGGAAAAGCGGGAGCCGTACCTGAAGGACTGGCTGCTTCCCTAGGACCGCCCGGACCGCTGGAGCCGCCCGGCTCTTCCCGGCGGGGCGTAGCGGTACACGGCCTTGCCCCGGACCAGGCTCAAGGGGACCGGCCCGAAGTGGCGGCTGTCGGTGCTGTGCATTTCGTTGTCCCCCACGAGGAAAATCCCGGTGCCGTCGCAGGAGGCCGCTCGTTTGAGCACCGTCCGCTCCGGGTGGCGGGGGTCGCCGGCGGCGACGATATCCCCCGTTTTCACGCGCTTTGTCCGCCAGACGAGCAGACGGTCCCCGGGCTGGAGCGCCGGCACCATGCTGTCCCCCGATACCTGCGTTCTTTCCGATCGTCTCCAGGCCCAGCGGGCCCCGAAGGCGGCGACGGCCGCGAAGGCGGCGACGACGGCGAAGGCGGCGACGACGGCGACCGTGGCGACGGCGACCGTGGCGGCGGGTGCGGCGATGGCGACGGCGGCGGAGGCGGCGATGGCGTGTGGGGCTGGCCCCGCCGGCCCTGCCGGCCCGGCTGGCCCGTTCGGCCCGGCTGGCCCGTTCGGCCCGGCTGGCCCGTTCGGCCCGGCTGGCCCCGCCGCCCCGCCGGCTCGCCCAGCCCTCCGTGCTCGCCCACCTGGCTGCGCCGCCCCAGGCGGCCCGGTCCGTCCCAGCCCTAGCCGCCCAGGTTGTCCGCAGGGCCCGGGGGCCGGCGCGGGTATGCCCATGGTGACCGCGCGGGCCGCGACGGGACAGGCGCCGGCCACGGCTGCTCGCTTATCGCCCCCGGCGCTATAACGTGTGGCTTGTTGGTGTCTCACCGCACGTACCTCTATCACAACCGACCACGTAAAAAAGGAGCCTCCTTATGACCTTGCTGGCGCGATTGCTCGTTCTGGCCGATCGGGTTAGCGAGCCCCGGACCGCTTACGCTCACTGTGACCTGCCCTGCGGCGTCTACGACCCCGTCCAGGCGCGGGTAGAGGCCGACTCGGTCAAGGCCATCATGGAGAAGTACAACTCCTCGAGCGACGACGTTTTTCGGGACCGTGCCCTATTCATCAAAGAGCAGCGGGCTGAGCTGGTGAAGCATCACCTGTGGGTGCTGTGGACCGATTATTTCAAGCCCCCTCACCTGGAGAAGTACCCCGAGCTGCACCAGTTGTTCTGGAAGGCGACGAAGGCCGCGGGCGAGGCCAAGCACACGACCGACGTGGCCGTGGCCGACGATTTGCTGCGCCAGATCGCCGAGATCGACCGCATTTTCTGGGAGACCAAGAAGCAATAGGAAAGACCTCCTCGGTGAACAACGGTCCGCTTGAGGTCATGTGAGGGGTTGCGCCTAGATACTTCGTGGTGATTTTCTCGGCACAAAAGCCCTGGTAGACGGGTTGCAGAAGCCCTGCGGATCCACCCTTTGGTGCCCATGAGCTGTGAAGATGGCCCAAACCCCTTGTCAGAGAAGGAGT
>JBEKNX010000068.1:0-14502 GCA_049522375.1 Acidimicrobiales bacterium
TCATAAGGCTTTTCCTCCATCGTTCATCAAGCCGAGGCACGCAACCGAGGTAGTCCCCCTCGGACCGACGCCCCACGACGCTTTGGACATCACCATCCATCTCGCGGACATGCCGCGCCCTGGGGTACGGCCTGTCCTCAAACGCACAGCTAAAGCATACCAGCTACTTCGTATACTGTCGCAGGAGCCCATCGTTGATGCCAAAAGGCGCTATACCAAAGGTTTAGGAAGCCTTCGATTTACGTTACCTTGACACGTAGCGAGCGCCCGGTTAGCATGGCTGATCCGGTGGAGCGTCCCGGTGGTGCGATGAGCGAGGCTCGTGTGCTCTGCGTGGGTGCGATCGTGCTGGACCATGTGTTGGAAGTACGCGCACTGCCCACGGGAGAAGGAAAGCACGTTGCCCAGGGCTCGAGGTGGGGTGGTGGCGGGAATGCGGCCACGGCCGCAGTCGCGGTGGCGCAGTTAGGCGGCCGCGCCGCGTGGACGGGCCTGGTGGGTGATGACCCGGCCGGAAGGACCGTGCTGGAGATGCTCCGGGACTGCGGCGTCGAGGTTGGTGAGGGATCGGTGCTGGGTGGCGGGTCAACGTCGGTCTCGTGCGTTCTTGTGGACGCGGAAGGGCGTCGGTGGGTCGGTTTTTACCGGGGCACGAACCTGGACGCCAGCGCGGGCTCGTGGCGGCTCCCGTCGGTTGGTGGAGCAGGCGCGGTCCTGGCTGATCAAGTGCACCCACGGTGCACCGCCAGCGCCTTCCGCTCTGCGAGCGGGAAGGGGATCCCCCGGGTACTGGACTTCGAGGACGCCCGAGCGGAGGCGGCGACTGAACTTGCTCAGCTTGCTGACCACGTGGTCTTTTCGGCCGACGGGCTGAGCGGTTTTACGGGGGTGGCTGAGCCGCAGGCCGGGCTTGCTATCGCCCGGGAGAAATTGGGCGAGGTGGCGCTCGGGGTAACACTAGGGCCACAGGGAAGTGTGTGGCTCACCGACGAGGGCGTGTGGAGAATGGCGGCGCCGACAGTGAGGGCGAGAGACACAACCGGGTGCGGGGACGTCTTCCATGGTGCCTATGCCTTTTCTGTGGCCAGAGGGCTCAGTGCCCAAGGCGCGGCCCGGTTTGCTACGGCAGCGGCGGCGATCAAGGCGCAAAAAGGAGCAGGGTGGCTCGGGATGCCGAGCCGCGAAGAGACGGACGCGCTGATTGGAAGGGGATGGTGAGGGTGGGCCCGATTGTGCTTGGTGCCAATTACCCGGCTCACACGTACCCGGGCGGCGGGATGTCCGCTCGCTCCGAGGGGCCGACCCAGGGGCGGCACCCGAACCCGAGGACTGGGTCGCTTCGGTAACTACCCGGTGGCAAGAGGCATCCACGATATCGTCCATAAGACGCCACATTGACCCGCACGAATGGATGAAGCTCTTCCACTTGGTGTGCGTGTGGATCCAATCATTGACCTTGGTATGAAAGGGCTTGAACAGCGTGCAATATGTCTTCGGAGAGATGAACGGTCCTTGTTACGCTCCAAAGTCGGTTCCGGTCACGTTGACGACTTGCACCCGATCACCCACCACGACATGGATCTTCTCCAGGTTCTGTAGAGCGATTTCACATTGCCGCTCAAAGACCTCGTAGATGTAATCGCTCCGGAGGCTCAGGCTCACATACCATTCCTCGATAGCCCGAATTCCCGGGTTCGGTGTTGAAACCCTCTGGCACCAGCACAGGCGTCCCACCGAACGTGGTCCAGCTTTCCCAACCCTCGTTCTTATAGCCAAAAATAGTGCCTGGCTTCCGGAGCGGCACCACGTCCCCGCCAAGGGCGTCGAGCAGATCCGGTCCGATCTCGCCCAGTAACTGGTACGGATCTTCTATTTTCACTGGCGTACCCGGCGGATCCAGTTGCAGCGCCTGGCGAAGCTTGTAGACGGAACCCACGTGCATGCCTGTCTGATGGCTGCCACCCAAATCAAAGGGCACTCTATCTGGTTCCTGGTGCTCCAGCGCCACCTGTACTCGCTCCCGTGACGTCATCAACGTTCAGCCCTCCTTGAGTCGCGGCCGAGCCCAGGCAAGTGGTGTACGACGACCACTAACTTCAACCTCCATCACAACTATAAGCTGTCAAGTCACGACTTTGGCAACCGTCGCGGCCCTGACCCGGGCCCGGCTGCGCCCCGCCCTGCCGGGTGACCAATAGGAAAGGACCAACAAGAAAATGACAATGCGGATAGCCCTAGGACAGGCGGCCCGGGCTACGGACGAGTACCTGGCTTTTGCCGTCCAGCTGGGGGTCGGCGGGGTGCAGTTCAACACCCCCGACCTACCCGGGGACCAGCGCTGGGAGCTTGATGACGTGGTCGGGTTGAGGCAGCGTGTGGAGGCTTACGGGTTACGGCTCGAGGCCATCGAGAACATCCCGAACCATTTCTACGAAAAAGCCATGTTCGGCCAGGACGGGCGGGACGAGGAGATCGACAACGTCGCCGCCACGGTACGCAACCTCGGCCGAGCCGGCGTCCCGGTGCTCGGTTTCCACTGGATGCCCACCTCGGTGTGGCGCACGGACCTGGCCCCGGTCGGCCGGGGCGGGGCGGTGGTCTCAGCCTTCGACCTGACCGCCTCTCAGGAGGCCGGGAACGCGGGCAAAGTGCTTGTCGCCCGGCGGGACCGTCGGGTCGAAGACCAAAAGGACTCCTGGAGCCGGGGCGCTCTGTTCGATGTCCCGGTCGAACTGAGCGACCAGGACATGTGGTCCAACTTTGAGTACTTCATCAGGGCCCTGGCGCCGGTGGCCGAGGAGGCCGGAGTGCGGCTGGCGCTGCACCCCGATGACCCGCCGGTCCCCGAGCTGGCCGGAGTAGCCCGGATTTTTCGCTCCGTCGACGCCCTGAAGCGGGCGGTGGAGATTTGGCCCGGCCCCGGTTTCGCCATCGAACTGTGCCTGGGGACGGTATCGGAGATGGGGGGCGAGCAAGCCGTGCTGGACGCCGTCCGGTACCTGGCCCCCCGGGACAAGATCGCCTATGTCCACCTTCGCGATGTCAGGGGCACCGTCCCTGCGTTTGTCGAGTGCTTCCTCGGCGAAGGCAACTACAACCCGGCGCGGGTAATACGGGAGCTTCACCGCGGGGGCTACGACGGCTTCATACTGGACGACCACACGCCGGCCATGGTCGGCGACTCGCCTTACGGGCACCGGGGAAGGGCGTTCGCCCTCGGCTATATCCAGGGCTTGATCGAGATGATGGAACTGGACGAGGCCGCCGCCGGGGAGGCCGGGTGACCGCCCTGCGACGCGACGTCGCGCCCGGCGTGCCGGCCTTGGTCCTGGGCAACCAGCACATCGAGGTGACCGTGCTGGCGGACAAGGGTGCCGACATCTACTCGCTCGTCCACCGCCGGACAGGCGTGGACGTACTGTTCAAGGCGCCCTGGGGCGCCCGTGCCCCGGGCCTGTGGCCCCGGACAGGCACGTACATGGCCCGCTGGTTGGAGGCCTACGCCGGAGGGTGGCAGCTGCTCCTGCCCAACGGCGGCGACGAGTGCACGGAGCGGGGTGCGACCTGGGGCTTTCATGGCGAAGCGGCGTTGGTCCCCTGGAGGGTGCTGCGCCACGACCCGACGGTGGCCGAGCTGGAGACGGTACTGTTCTCCGCGCCTTTGAAGGTCTTTCGGGAAATGTCGGTGGACGGGCCCGTGTTCCGCCTGCGGGAGGTGGTGACCAACACGTCGGACCAGGAGGTGGAGTTCATGTGGTCCCATCACCCGGCGTTCGGGGCGCCGTTCCTAGACGGCAACTGTTCGCTGCACGTGGGATGTCTTACCCTCCTGGCCGACGACCGCGCCCCCGGTCCCCTGCTCGTGCCCGGCACCCGCCATAAATGGCCGCTGGTGACCACGACGACGGGGGAGGTGGTCGACATGAGCCGGGTGCCGGGACCGCAGGAGCGCCGTGACGTCCTCGCCTACCTCACGGACTTCGGCTCGGGTTATTTCGCCATAACCAACCCCCGCCTTGACTTCGGGGTGGGCCTGCGCTGGCCGCTCGAGATCTTCGACAAGGCGTGGCTGTGGCAGGAGGTGCGCTCGGGCCGGGACTGGCCGTGGTTCGGTCAAGCCTACGTAGTCGCCGTCGAGCCGGCGTCGACCGTCCCGGGCCAAGGAATGGCGGCGGCCCGGGCCAAAGGGGCGGCCGGCGTCCGCCTCGGTCCTCACGCCTCCCGGGACGTCGTGATGGAATCGGTGCTGTTCGAAGGTAGCCGAGCCGTGTCCGGGATCGGCGAGGGAGGGGTGGTCAAGTTCTCGGCACAGTGAGACATAGTGATGGCGCAGTAAAGGCGTAGTCGAGACCGGCCCGCACGGGCCGGCAGGACGAAGGAGAAATTGAAATTGGCTCAGGACGCCTACCGGCGTTTTGCCGGCAAGGTCGGTATCGTCACCGGTGCCGGCATGGGGATAGGCGCGGCCGTAGCCCGGGGGTTGGCAGGCGCAGGGGCGGCCGTTGCCGTCGTCGACCGCAACCCTGAGGCCGCCGAGCGTGTGGTTGCAGAGATCGTAAGTTCCGGCGGCGAAGCCCTGGCCGTCATCGGCAGCGTCGCCCACGCCGATGACACCAAGCGTGCCGTCAGTTGGACCGTCGAGCGTTGGGGCGGTCTCGACCTGCTGGTGAACAACGCCGGTTTGATGATGTACGGGGAGGTGCCCGACTTCTCCGAAGAGGACTGGGACACCCTCATGGGCGTCAACCTCAAGGGCCAGTTCCTCATGGCCAAGTACGCCATCCCCGAGATGAAAAAACGGGGCGGGGGCGCAATTGTCAATTTCGCCTCTGTGCAGGCGCTGGTCAACCAGCGCCAGGTGGCGGCCTACGCCGCCTCCAAGGGCGGAGTCGTGGCACTGACGCGGGCCCTCGCTCTTGACCACGCCAAGGACAACATCCGGGTGAACAGTGTGCTGCCGGGTTCGGTGCACACGCCCATGCTGGTGAGCGCGGCCAAATTGCTCCCGGGCGACCCCGAGCAGACCATCGCCGAATGGGGCCGGCAACACCCCCGCGGCACCGTCATCGAACCAGGGGAAATTGCCGCGGTGGTGCTGTTCCTCCTGAGCGACGATGCCAGCGCCGTGACAGGGGCGTCCTACGTCGCCGACGGGGGGCTCTCCGTCCAGGTGGCTTTATGAAATAATGTGGCTGATGTCCCGTGCTAACGATAACACGGACCGGCGAAAGGAAAACCGGGCGTGAAACTGCTCAGAGCCGGCGCGGCGGGGTCAGAGCGTCCTATGGCCGTGGACGAAGACGGCCTGGTCCGCGACCTTGGCCCCCTCGGAACTGATATCGACGGGCACTTCCTGTCGGCCGAGGGCCTGGAGACGGCCCGCCGGGCCCTGCGAACCTCGAGCCTGGCTGTCGTCGGGCACCTGGAGGCGGGCGTGGTGACGCTGGGTACCGGCGAGCGGATAGGGCCGCCCATGGCCCGGCCGGGCAAGATCATTTGCATTGGCCTCAACTACCGCGGCCACGCCGCCGAGGCGGGCGCGCAGGTGCCCGCCGAGCCGGTCTTGTTCATGAAAGCGCCCAACACCGTGGTCGGGCCCTATGACGACATAGCCGTCCCCCGGGCTTCGCATAAGACGGACTGGGAGGTCGAGCTGGGGGTGGTCATCGGGAGCCAGGCCCGGTACCTGGCCTCCCCTGCGGCTGCCGCGGCCGTGGTCGCCGGTTATGTCGGGGTCAACGACGTGAGCGAGCGTGAGTTCCAATTAGAGCGAGGGGGCCAGTGGGACAAGGGCAAGAGCTGCGAGACGTTCAACCCGGTGGGGCCCTGGCTGCTAACTGCGGACGAGGTGGCCGACCCCCAGGACCTCCGGCTGCGCTGCTGGGTGAACGGTGAGCTGCGCCAGGACAGCAACACCGCCGACATGATCTTCGGGGTGCACCATGTGGTCTGGTACCTGAGCCAGTTCATGGTCCTGGAGCCGGGTGACCTGATCAACACCGGCACACCGGCCGGCGTGTCGTTCGGTCATGATGACGTCCCCTACCTGCGGGCCGGCGACAGGGTGGAGGTAGAAGTGGACGGCCTTGGCCACCAGTCGTGCGCCGTCGTCCAGGCCCGGTGAGCGCGCTGAGCTCAGGCCCCGCTCGCCGTCGGCGCGCCGCCCCGCCCAAAGGGGAGGTACTTGCCTCCGGGGGGCCCGTACTCGACCACCCAGGTCGGCACGGTCACCCGGCGGGCGGCCAGCTTCGCACCGTCAGCGCTGACCCGGTCGAGCAGTAGCTGCGCCGCCCGGCGGCCCAGGTCGACGGCGTCGTAGGAGACCACGATGAGGGGCAGGCCGAGCATGTCGGCGAGCTCGAAATCGTCGAAACCGGCCAGGGCGATAGGCGCCCCGGAGTCGCCGGCCGCTCTCAGGGCCCCGATCATGGTGCGGTTGTTGGCCGCGAACAGAGCCGTCGGCGGTTTGGCCATGGAAAGCAGGGAGCGCACCGTCTTCTCGGCCGCCACTACGTCGCTCTGCTGGTAGCGGACATAACGCTTGTCGGTGTGCAAGCGCGCCTCGGCCATGGCGGCCTTGAAGCCGCGCAGGCGCTCGGCGCCGGCCCACACAGTCGGCGGCAACCCGACGAAAGCGATATTGGTGTGGCCCCGGGCGATCAGCCGCCCCGTGGCCTCCTTGGTCCCGGCGAAATCGTCCACCAGGACGCAGTCGACGGCGATCCCCGAGGGCGGCCGGGCTACGAACACCACCGGCGTACCGTGCATGGGCCCGGGGCCCAAGTGGCGGTGGTCGTCGCCCTCCGGCGCGATGACGATGCCCTCGACCCGCCGGCTCAACAGGTCGTTGACCAGGCGCGCCTCCCGGTGCGGGTCACCACCGGCGTTCACGAGCATGACGGTCAGGCCGTACTGTTCGACCGCCTCCCCGATACCCAGGGCCAGCTGGGAGTAAAACGGGTTGGCCAGGTTGCCGATGACCAGGCCAACGGCTCCGGCACCCCTCCCCATGCGCAGGTTGCGGGCCGTGTCGTTCCTGACGTAACCGAGCTGATTGAGGGCGGCCCGCACCCGGCTCTTGGTGTCGTCGGTTATGCGTGGGTCATCGTGCAGGGTCCGGGACACCGTCATGGTGCTGACGCCCGCCAGCGCGGCCACGTCGCGCATGGTGGGTACCGCCCGCCTCGCCCGCACCGGCGCTTCGGTCATTGCGCCAGAGGCGTCGTTGCCGGTGTGCCTCTCCCTTCCGGCATGGTCTGGTCCGGCATGGTCTGGGCTGTGCCCAGCCGGCCGCCGGCGTAGGCTCCGGCGCCCAGGAGCGCGGCGTTCTCAGGATGGGCGGCCACCATTACCCTGAGTCCCTTGGCCCCGTCGGCCATCGTGCCCTTGATCCCACCGATCAGAGCCGGTCCGATGAGGTCCCATGATCCCGTCATAGAGCCGCCGACCACCAGCGCTTGGGCGCCGAACTCCTCGAGCCACGGCGATAGCGCCTGTCCCAGGGCCTCGAAGGCCGACCGCAGCACTCCGGCGGCGATTTTGTCCCCGCGCCGGGCCAGGCTGGCCACCTGGGCCGCACCTTGCGGGTTGACACCGCTGAGGCGCTGGTAGCAACGCTCGAGAGCCCGGGTGGAAACCACGTCTTCGAGCGGCTGACCGTCGATCTGGAGCAGGTCGACCCGACCTTCGGGGGGCACGCCTGGCCCGACCTGACGGACCACGCCACCGGACAGGAACGCCGACCCGACGCCGGTGCCCAGGGTGATACCGGCACACGGGTCGTGGCCGGTGGCCGCACCGAAAAGCCATTCCCCCAACAGAAAGGCATCCGCATCATTGAGGAACCTTACCGACCCCGCCGGGCCCGGCAACCCGGCCCGCAACGCGTGGCCGACATCGGTGCCGTACAGCGATTCGAACTTGCCCACTCCGGCGAAGAGGGCCACCCCTGCCTCGTAATCGAACGGCCCGGGAACGGCCACCCCCCAAGAGGCGCCGGCCGGCGCTTCGAGGGCCTGCCCGCAAACAAGGACGCTGTCCAACAGCTCCTCCGCCGGGGCCGAAGGCCGCAGGGTACCCCGCCGGACGATGCCGCCCACGACGGCGCCGGCGGCCAGGTCGACCAGCGCCGCGGTCACATGCGTGCCGCCGATGTCCATTACCGGCACCACCGCCGGCCCGGCGTCCCCCCTCCCGGTCACCGCACCAACGCCTTGACGACCTTCACCGACTTGGCGCCTAAAGGCCGCAGCCGATAGGGACCGACCGAAGCCGGTACCACCAGGGTTTCAGCGTAAACCAGGGAGTGGGCGGGCCCGTAGGCCGGTTCGACGAGCACACCGTCGCCCTCGACCACGTTCAGCACATGGAACGAAGTGGCCGTCGCCTCCTGGGCCGCCGTGCCCGGGCGGAGCTCCAGCCGGCGGACTTCGAAGAACATCTCCGGCAGCTCGCCCAGGACGACCTCTTTCCATCCCTGGCCGTGGCGCAACACCCGCGGCCGGGGTACCAGGTCGCGCTGCACCGCTCCCCCTCGGCGGTCGAGGTCCAGGTTCCGGAAGGCGTGCTCGACGTGTACCGGCCGTAGCTCCCCATTGCCGTCGCGTCGCAGCCAGTCGTAAAAGCGCAGCGAGTAAAGGTAAGGCGTGGCGCTGATTTCCAGGACCACGTTGCCTTCGCCGCTGGCGTGGGGCGTCCCGCCGGGGATGAGGAAAAGCTGATGGGGTGAGGCAGGGAACTTCGGCACGTATTCTTCGATGTCCATCGGGGAGCCCTGATGATAAGCCTCGTCCGCCTCCCGGTGGAACTTGTCCACGTCGACGTCGTCGCGCAAGCCGAGGAAAATGTCGGCATTTTCCCCACCCACCATCACGTAATAGGACTCGTGCTGGGTATAAGGCCATCCGAACACTTCGCGCATATAGCGCGGACGGGGGTGGCAGTGGACCGATAAGTTGCCTCCACCGACGGTGTCGAGGTAATCGAACCGGACCGGGAAGGACGTGCCGAAGGTCTGGTGCACGCCGCTACCTAGGATCTCAGATGGGTGCGCCGCCACGACCAGCTGGAACGGCACCTCCACCTTGGGCCCGCCGGCGGTCCCGATCAGGACGCCGGCCTCCGGGGCGATCAGTTCGTAGCCCAGAGCGCTGTTGGGCTGGTCACGATTGTGGCCGAGGCTTTCCTGTCCCCAGTGGCCGCCCCAGGGTGTGGTGTTGAAGGTCGGGCGGGCCCGGAACGGACGGCCCGCCAGCTCGGCCAGCGTGGCTCGCAACGTGGCACCGTCGACAAAGGCGGGGCCCGATGCGCGCTGCATGTCCAGCCACACATCGATATCAGCCACGACTTCGTCTCGGTGCCGGTCGAGCAGTGGCCAGTCTATGAAAAACAGCCTTTTGGTAGTCCCGCCCCCGGTCCCGCCTGGTTGCCCAAGATTGAGGCCGCCGGCCGGCATGGCGGCCTCGGCGTAGCGTTTTGGCAAATCGGCGTACCACAGAAGGTCGTGGGGCACCAGAGCGGCGCCGGGGCCGCAGACCACCAGGAGCTCACCGTCAGCCACCTCAACGTGACGGTCGACCCGGAAAAGGTCAGCCAGGCGCCCAGAGGCCAGGTAGTCGAAATCGGGGTCGTCGCGGAGTTCGTAGGAAGAAGTGGCTTCCTGCACCTTCTCCCAAGCCAGCAGCCACCGCGCCGTGCTGAGGAACCGAGATCTACGCCCCCGGCGCGAAAAACCTCCGGCGAGGCCGGCGCAAAGCTCTTCCCAGCCCGCGACCACCGGCCCGTCGATGGCCACCACGGCCACGTGGTCGCCGACCCTTTCGGCCAATTGGTCCCAGCCCCAACCGACGGCCCCCCCGGCCGGGGGGTAACAAGGGTCGGGAACATAAGCACGGGCGACTAAATCGGGCATTTGCTCACCAGCTACCGAGCCCCGGCCCCACCGTCTGGGCATGGCCTTCAGTTCCACAGGGCATCCTGCGTGTTATCGTTAGCACGGATGGCCCGGCGGAGTCAAACCACCGCGCACCGGTAAGGCCCCGCTGCGTACGTCCAGCCAGAGCGTCGTGCCTCCTCGTCCACGGCCCACGAGCAGAAGGGCCCCGCCACGGTGGCGGGCACCGTCCCGCCCGTCAGGACCTTGGGGTACACGGGTCGCGCTCAGCGCTACGTTGTCCCCGGAGGCGTGACGCTGCTGTTGGTCGACGCAGTCGGCGCGCTTGGTCGTCCGCCAGCGCCCAGTCAGTCGGCGGCAGTGCGCAGCGACACCGGTGCCGTGGAACCCCGCACAACCAACTCCGGCTCAAAGAGCAGGCGGTCCGCCGGGGACCCAGTACCGTCGATCTGACTGGCCAGGAGTTTCACCGCGGCGCGGCCCATGGCTTCGATCGGCTGACGGATGGTGGTTAGCGGTGGATCCGTGCACATCATGAGGGCGGAGTCGTCATAACCGACGACGGAGACGTCTTCGGGCACGCGCAGGCCTAGCCTCCGGACCGCCCGGATGGCACCCAACGCCAAAGGGTCGCTCCCGCAGACGATGCCCGTTGCCCCGCTCCCAACCAAGCGTGCTCCAGCCGCGTGACCGGCCTCAAGCGAGAACGTCACGTGCTCGACTCGTTTGGCCGACAGCCCGGCGCGGGCGGCAAACGACTGGAACGCTGCCAGCCGCAGGCGACTGGGCATGTGGTCCTCCGGCCCGAGGATCATGGCAATCTTTTCGTGCCCCAGGGCCTGGAGGTGGTTACAGGCTTGCTCGGTTGCGACAATATCGTCAGTGGCGACTTGGGGGAAAGCAAGGTCGTCGCTGGACGCGTTGACAAGCACAACGGGCAAGGCGCGCTCACGCAGCAGCCGGTAGTGGTCGTGCGTCGATGCGGCTTCCGCGAAGTTGCCGCCCGCGAAGATCACTCCCGAGGCATGCTGGTCGAGCAGCATGTTCACGTAGTCGACCTCGGACATCCCGTTCGGGCCGCTGGCGCACAGCACGGGAGTGAAATGCAACTGGGCCAGGGCCCCGCCAACCACCTCTGCCAGTGCGGGGAAGATGGGGTTTTGTAGTTCGGGTAGCACCAGGCCGACGAGCCGGGCACGCTTGCCCCTCAAGTTGGTGGGCCGCTCGTAACCCAGCACGTCGAGAGCCGTTAGGACCGCTGTGCGAGTGACTGCCGAAACCCCTGGCCTGCCGTTGAGGACCCGACTTACAGTCGCCTCGCTAACGCCAACCTTGCCTGCAACCTCTGTCAGTCTGCGCGTCACCGAGCGCAAGTCTACGTCGCGTTCTATCGCCGGCCCGCTTTGTCGGGTCGCTCTACGAGCTGCAGGGCTGCGACCTCGCGTCGCTAGGACCGGGGGCAAACGACTACGCAGCCGGACGGACGGCCACGACGATGGGCGCACTGTGCGTGCAACGCACGATCGTACCCCCAACGGCGAAGTCCATGGCCTGCGTATTGTCGACGCCGGCGGTGACACGTACCTCGTGCCTACCGACTTCCACCCTGAAGCTCTGTTGCCTCACGACGACGTTGAACGAAACCCGTTCCCAATGCGAAGGCAGTGCGGGAATGACAGTAATAGTTTTCCCGTCAAACTGGAGCCCTGCAAATCCATGGACCACGGTCATCCAAGCCCCCCCGTTGGCACCAGGATGAGTGCCTCCGATATAAAGGTCCCCGACGTACCGCTTGTAATTGCCGGTCAGGTCGACTGTGGCCGTGCTCATGAAGTAGTCATAGGCCCTGTCGGAAAGACCAACGTCGGCCGCCAGCATCGCGTACAGGCTCGCGCTGAGCGTTGAACCCTGCTCGGTCCGCTGGTCATAGTAGTCCCAGTTCGCCCGCTTCACCTCGGCGGTGTAATCGGCCCGGAACAAGGTCAACAGCGCGACGACGTCCGCCTGCTTGAGGACCTTGGTCGTGGTAGCCAGCCCGTTGCCACCACCCAGGTACTCTGTAGGTACCTGAACCCGCGACTTCAGCTCGTCCACGGAGACGTCTTCCAACTTGTGATAGCCGTCGAACTGCTCAACGATCAGTGTCGCCTCGTCAGGCTCGGGGACGTAGAGCAGATCGGCCATCTCCGCTAACGGACGAAGATCCCCAGCCAAGTTCAACCGCTCCAAAAGGCGGGCGTAGTACTCCTCGTCGCGTTCTCGCAACAAGGCAAGGACCTGGATCGCCAAGCGCAAGCAGTGCCGGACCATGCCGTTGGTGAAGGCGTCGTTCGAGACGCGCTCATGGTATTCATCGGGGCCGGTGACGTCCAGCAGCTCGAAGCGGTTCTTGTCCTTCTTGAAGTAAGCCCAACTACAATAAAACCGGGCGCACTCTAGGATGACGTCCGCTCCACCGTCACGTAGGATCGTTTCGTCCCCGGTAACCATATAATACTGCCAAATGGCGTACGCGACGTCCGCACTGATATGTATCTGTTTGTCCCGAAAATAAGTGCGCAGCGGTCTGTTAGTAAAGACGTCCGTGATATTGAACAGCGTGCAGGCATCCTCGCCGTTATCCTGGCTTTCCCACGCGTAATATGCGCCCTTGTAGCCGTATTCCGCCGCCTTCCGCCGCGCCGCGTCGAGAGCGTGGCAGCGGTACTTGAGAAGCTTGCGCGCTATTTTGGGTTGCGTGTAGATGAAGAAGGGCAACATGAACACTTCGGTGTCCCAGAAGGTCGCACCCTTGTACATCTGGCCCGACAGGCCACGGCCGGGTATTGAAGCGTGCTCCGTGTGCGATGGGGCGGACTGCATCAGCTGGAACAGGCTGTAGCGCAGGGCCAGCTGCGCCTCGTTGTCGCCCTCGACCTCGACGTCGGAGCGCTGCCATCGTCCGTACCAAACATGGGCGTGCCGCGCTTCCAGCCTGTCGTACCCCGCGCTCCGTGCACCCTCGACGGCATCCAGGGCGGCGGCACCTACGTCGCCGACGTCATCGTGGTCGGTGTACACGGCGACGTACTTGTGGAAGCAGACTTCCTGGCCCGCTGGCGCCGTCAGCTCCACGCGGCGCACGATCCGGCTCTCGGCAGTAACGACACTGGCATCGCCCCTGAGGTCAGTCGTTTCGGCCACGCCCACCCGCGCCCCTTCGCTGGTTACCGCAGTCATCAGCAGGCAGTCGCCTTCCTGCGACGCCTTCAGGTCGTGCAGATGAGGCCCGTTGATGTCCCACACGTCCCCGTCGATACCCGTTTCGACAACAACGTTCGAAGTGCGGCCCGAACTGAACCGGTATTCCACGGCAGCCACGTGGACATTGTCCTGGCTGAGGAACCGGCGCGACCGGACGACAACGGCGCCGCCGTCCAGTTCGAACACCGACTCGCGCTCGTGCAGGGCGCGGCGCATGTCAATGAGCTGGCGATGGGCCGCCGGCGGTGCTGTCAAGACCGAAACCGGCTCGCCGTCCACGTAAAGCACCGTCAGGAGCCCGTTGGGCGCGTTGACGGGCTCACGCCAAGCGCCACCCACCTGGTCGTACAAGCCCGCGAGCGTACAAGCAACCTGTTGATCGCGTCCGTACTCGTCAAGGGTGCCGCGGTAGCCCATGTAACCGTTGGAGAGCAGGAACCTGCTGCCGTTGAGCTCCACCTGTTCGGGGTCGTACCCGGCGTCTTCGATAAACAGCCCGTTGACAGAAGCCTCGCGCGTCAGCAGAGCCGCCTCGAACTGGGTGAAGTCACGGACTACAATGTCGGCTTGGCCCAGGACCTCCGGGGCCCCCACACCTACGACGAACATCCCGGCGCGCTTGCCGGCTTCCACACCCGCCACCGCGTCCTCGAAGACGACGCAATAGCCTGGGTCGGCGTCGAGAAGCGCAGCGGCGGCAAGGAAGACCTCGGGATCCGGCTTAGCTTGCGACACCGCATTGCCGTCCACAACCCCGTCGAACAACGGCGCGACTCCCAGGTTCTCCACGATGGTCGTCGCGTTCTTGCTAGCAGACGCTAGCGCCAGCCGGATGCCGTGCGCCCGCAGGCTTATCAGCAACGGCACGACGTCGGGGAGTATCTCCGCCGGCGTGATCTGGTCGATGTACTCCAGGTACCAAGAGTTCTTCTGCGCGGCCAGTTCAGCCTTCTCGCTCTCGTCGCGCTCGATGCCACCAAGCTCCAGGATGATCTCCAGGGACCGGCCCCGGCTGACGCCCTTTAGCCGCTCGTTATCCTCGGGTGAAAACTCGATGTGAAGCTGGTCAGCAAGCCTCTTCCAAGCCAGGTAGTGGTACTTGGCGGTGTCGACCAGGACGCCGTCCAGATCGAAGATCGCAGCTTGCACAGGGAACAAACCTTGCCCTTTACCCTCAGCGCGGCGCGTCACGTCATCCCCACAGGGCTTTTGGGCCTAGTTATGTTGAGGCCTTGTGGCCCGATGTCATGAGGTTCCCCATAGACCACCACGGTCACCGGACCGCCCTCGATAACGCAGAAAGTCGTCGATCCCTTGTCGACATCTACTTTTATCACCGAGCCCCTGTACTGAACGCGGAAGCTGTA
>JBEKNX010000069.1:0-14335 GCA_049522375.1 Acidimicrobiales bacterium
GCAAGATCCAGCGGTTTTTCTCCCAGCCGTTTTTCGTCGCCGAAGTCTTCACCGGGATCAAGGGCGTCTACACGCCCATCGCCGAGACCGTGGACTCGTTTGAGGCCCTGGTCAGCGGGGACCTCGACGACCTGCCCGAGCAGGCGTTCCTCAACGTGGGCGGTGCCGAGAGCGCGAAAGCAAAAGCCCGCGAGCTCGAAAAGGGAGCCTGATTACCGTGGCCACGACGCAGGTGGAGCTGGTGACGCCGAGCGGGATGTTGTTCTCCGGGCAAGCCGACATGGTGGTGTGCCGGACGGCCGGAGGGGACATCGCCTTCCTCGCCAACCACATGGCCTACCTCGGGGCGCTCGAGCCCCATCCCTTGCGGATAGTCCACCCCAACGGCTCCGCCGACGAGCTTCGCTTCGAGGTGCAGGGCGGCTTCGTCGAGGTCAACGACAACCGGGTCATCGTCCTGTGCGACGCCGCTGAGCCTGCCTAGGCGGTACCAGTGCCGCCTCCCCAGGTAGGCTCCCGCGGCACGGCTAGGCGGTACCGCCTCGGGGTGGCGCTTATCCTGGACGCCCCGGCGGCTTTCGAGGTGCAGGGCTTGCGTCGTGCCCTCGGGGACCGTTCGCTCGGGCGCATCGCTCCCCACTTGACGCTGGTGCCGCCGGTGAATGTTCGCTCCGAAGGGCTGGGAGACGCCCTGGCGGTGTTGCGGAAAGCCGCCTCGGGCCAGGCCGGGGCGCTCGAGCTCGACCTGGGGCCGGCCGGCACTTTCGTGCCCGTCAACCCGGTTGTTTTCCTGGACGTCAGCGGTCCCGGGCTCGAGGCTCTGGCCCGGCTCCACCGCGCCGTCTCGGCCGGGCCGCTGCTACGGGCCGAGCGGTGGCCCTGGAGGCCACACGTCACCCTGTGCGATGAAGCACCGGTCGAGCGCGCCGTCGCCGCGGCCGCCGTCCTGGCCGAGTACCGGGCGGCGGTGTCCTTCGACCGCCTCGTCATGCTGGAGGAGGGTGACAGACGCTGGCGGCCCCTCGCCGACGCCTCCTTGGGCCCTGCGGCCGTGGTCGGACGGGGAGGCCTAGAACTCGAGATCACCGAGGGGCGGCTGCTCGGCCCCGACGGCAGGGCCATGTTCGAGCGCCAGCCCGAGGGCGCCGCCGCCCTGGGAACGATGCCGGCCGGGGGCGGCATCGCCGTGCCGCCAGTGGCGGGCGTCACCGGCGGCCAGGGCGTTCATCAGGTGGTGCTCACGGGCCGGCGGGACGGTGGCGTGGTGGGCGTGGCGGCGGCGTGGGCCGAGGCCTGGCCCGGGGGCCGGGCCCACGTCCTGGTGCTGGTCGACACCCAGTGCCGCCGGCAGGGGACGGGCCGGGCGCTCCTGGTCGGTCTGGAGGCCAGCCTGCGCCGGCGTGGTTGGGCCATGGAACGGGTGCAAGGTCACGGACCGGCGGCGTTCTTCGCCAGTTGCTGCGCCTGGGGCAGCGACTTCGAAGCCGCCGGCTGAACCGTCGCCGGCGGCCCCGGCCGCCGCTGGGACCTGGCCGGAGAGGCGGCCCGGAGGGCTCCTCGCCCCCCTCGCGGCCCCGGTGGCGAACCCCGGGGGGCCCTGTACTGTAGGCACAGTGGCGACAGCAGTTACGCCCGCTCCCAGCGCCCTGACAACGGAAAAGACGCGGCCCGGTCCCGCTTGGCGCCAGGGACGGCGACGCTTACCGGAGCGAGGATTGGCGCGCCTGGGCGTGCTGATCGCTTGTGTCGCGGTGGGCGTCGGCGTGGTGCTCAGGTTCATCGCCCCCAACGGCCTCTGGCTGGACGAGGCGCTGTCGGTCAATATCTCCAGGCTGCCTCTCCAGCAGATCCCGGGGGCGCTGGTCCAGGATGGTTCGCCGCCCCTGTACTACATAGTGCTCCACTACTGGATGCTTGCCTTCGGCCAGGGCGAAGTAGCCGTGCGGGCGCTCTCGGGGGTCACCTCTGTTGCCACCCTGCCTTTCCTGTGGACGGCGGGCAAGCGGCTGGGCGGGCGGCCTACGGCATGGGCCGCCTTGCTGCTGGGGGCCAGTTCACCCTGGGCGATCTATTACGGCACCGACGCCCGCATGTACTCGCTCATGGCCCTGGAGGCGCTCCTTTGGTACCTCGCCATCCGCCGGGCCGTGGAGCTTCCCAGCCGGGGCCGCCTGTTGGGCGTGCTGGTCCTGACGGCGGCATTGATGTACACCCACTACTGGGATCTGTACCTCGTGGCTGGCGGTGCCGCATGGGCGTTGTGGCGTTCCGTGGTCGAGGCCCGCAGGGGTGTAGTGCCGGCGGGCGCTTATCCCCGGGCTACCCGCAAGGTGCTGCTCGCCATGGTGGGAGCGGGAGTCCTGTGGCTGCCGTGGTCGCCCGTGTTCGTATTTCAGGCCCTGCATACGGGCACGCCCTGGACGAGCCCCCCCGGTCCGCAGGACCTGCTTTCGGTCTTCGGCTACTTCGCCGGGGTGGGGGGTTGGGGCGAACTTCTAACCTTCCTCCTGTTCGTCCTGGTCGTCCTGGCGCTGCTGGCGCGGCCCGGCCCCAGGTCGACCAGCGTCGTGGTGGAGATGAGAGCGCAGCCCCGGGCGGCCTTGGTGGCCTGGCTGGTCATCGCCACCCTGGGCGTGGCCGTGGTCGCCGGCCTGGTGAGCGGCGCCGCCTTCGACAGTCGTTACATAGCCGTCGTGTTCCCGCTGTTCGTCCTGCTCTGTGCACTGGGGCTGACCACGTTCGCCTCCCGCACGGTCACATCGGTCGTGCTCGCAGTTGCCTGTGTGGCGGGGCTCTTTTCGGCCCAGCTATGGAACTCGCAGCCCCGGACCCAGGCCGTGCAAGTGGCCGCCGTCCTTAACGCGCAAGCCCAACCCGGCGACATGGTCGTCTACTGCCCGGACCAGTTGGGCCCGGCGGTGGACCGCCTGCTCACCGTGCCCGACGTGACCGAGCTGACCTTTCCCCGCATGATGGGCCCGCAGCGCATCGACTGGATCGATTACGCGGCCACCATCCAGAACACCTCCCCCGCCTGGTTCGCCCAGGAGATCGTGTCCCGGCTCAACCCCGGGAGCACCCTGTGGCTGGTGTGGCGCAACGGCTACCACGTGTTCGGGTCGAGCTGCGGCGACCTGGCCAACTGGCTGGAGATGTACCACCCCGGGGGCGAGACGGTCATGAGCCAGAACCTGAACTACTACGAGCCGGAAAACCTCGTACGCTTCCCGAGCTGAAACAGATATGAGTAAACCGGTCGCACCTGGACCGCAAAGCCGCGGAAGCGGCAGAATGGGTGGTCGGCCCGGCCGGCAACGCGCTGGTGCCCGAACCGCAACTTCGTAGGAGCAGATCTTGCCCGTCTCATTTCAGCCCGACGACAACGTTGCCGAGCCAGCCGCGCCGTTCACTGACGCGCCTCGCCGGCAGGCGGACGACGTCGTCATCATCGGTGCGGGCCCAGCCGGTCTTACCGCCGCCTTCGAGCTGGCGCGCCTGGGCAAGACTTGCACCGTCCTGGAGGCGGACGACGAAGTGGGCGGGATATCGCGTACGACTGAGCGCGACGGCTGGCGTTTCGACATCGGTGGGCACCGCTTCTTCACCAAGGTGAAAGCGGTGGAGCAGTTCTGGCACGAGATCCTGCCCGGTGAGGACTTCATGCTCCGGCCCCGTCTGTCTCGCATCTACTACCAGGGCAAGTACTACGACTACCCGCTCAAGCCGTTCAATGCCCTGCGCAACCTGGGCCTGGTCGAGTCGCTGCGTTGCGCCGGGTCGTACGCGTGGGCCCGCATGCACCCGCCGAATGACCAGACGACTTTCGAGGGCTGGGTGGCGGCCCGTTTCGGATGGCGCCTCTACCGGCACTTTTTCAAGACTTACACCGAGAAGGTCTGGGGTTACCCGGGCTCGCAGTTGCAGGCTGACTGGGCCGCGCAGCGCATCAAGAACCTCAACCTCTTCAAAGCCGTGAAGAGCGCCCTCTTCCCCAAAAAAGGCCAGCGGGAGATCACTACCCTGATCGACCAGTTCGAGTACCCGCGCCTCGGCCCGGGCATGATGTGGGAGCGCTGCCGGGACAAGGTCGAAGCGGCGGGCTCGAAAGTGCACATGAGGGCGACGGTCAACCGCATCCGCCACGAAAACGGCCGTGCCGTCGCCGTCAGCTCGGTAACCGACGGGGCGGTCACCGAGCACCTGGCCAGCGCCGTGGTCTCTTCGATGCCATTGTCGGCGCTGGTGAAGGCGCTGGATCCCCCACCGCCCGCCGAGGTGCTGGCGGCGGCCGACGACCTGCATTACCGGGACCACGTGACGGTAGCCCTGGTGGTGCCCGAGATGGCGAGCTTCCCCGACAACTGGGTCTACGTACACGACCCCACGGTGCGCATGGGCCGGATCCAGAACTTCGGGCGGTGGTCCCCTTACATGGTGAAAGACGGTCGCACCTGCCTGGGCCTCGAGTACTTCGTTTTCGAGGGGGACGAGCTCTGGACGATGGCCGACGACGACCTGGTGCAAATGGGCAAGCGCGAGATCGGCACGCTCGGGTTGGTGGACCCGGCCACGGTCGAGGCCGGTTACGTGGTACGTATGCCCAAGGCTTACCCCTATTACGACGCCGACTACAAGCGCAACGTGGAGACGCTGCGCAGCTGGTTGGAGGCCAACGTGCCCAATGTTTACCCCGTTGGTCGCAACGGGATGCACCGCTACAACAACCAGGACCATTCCATGTACACGGCCATGCTGACGGTCGAGAACCTGATGGGAGCGTCGCATGACGTATGGTCGGTCAACGTCGAAGAGGAGTACCACGAGGAGATGAAGGCTGCCGCCGGGGTGGGTGCCCTGCAGGGCGGCGCCAGCCCAGGTTCGGGCCGAGCTGCTCCCGTACTGCCCAAGAGAGCGAAGGCGGGAGCCGCATGAGCGACAAAGTTTGGTTCTGCCCCAGGTGCGGCTACGAGGTCAACAGTCGGGGCCGCTGTCACGGCTGCGGTGAGAGGCTTATCGCCTCGCCCTTGCCCGAGCTCGACTCGGGTCCCGACGACGAAGAGGTCGGCTACCGGCTCGACCTGTGGGACGACGAAACCCGGGGCCGCCTCATCCAGGTGCTCATCTCCGCCGGGGTCCGTCACCGCTTCGAAGAAGAAGAGCTCGTCATCCTGGCTGCCACTGAAGCCAGGGTCGACAGGATCGTGGCCCAGGTCACGGGCGCCCTGGGGGACGACGAGGACGAGGACGAGGAAGAGGGGGACCAGGGGGCGGGCGGCATGGGTGAAAACGTTGCCCGCGACCTTTACGACGCCGCCAAGGTGCTGCGTGAGGACCCGACCGACATGCAGGCGGACGTGGCGCTGGGCGAGTCCTCAGCCGCCGTGTTCGCCGCCGACTCCCTGCCCGACCTGGACGAAGACCAACTTGCCGCCGTGGGCCGGGTCACTCGTCGCCTGCTTGGGGCGCTCGGGGCCGACGAAGCCCTCGAAGACGAGATCCGCCACCAGGCCGAGGTCCTGTGCCGGCTGCTCGCTCCTGGCGCCGGCGAGGCCGAGGCGGAGGCAGAGCTCGAGCGGGCCAGGGCCCGGCTCGAGGCCGGGGCAAAGGAAAAGGGCAGGCTCGCCACCCTGCCCCGGTCCGAGGTCACTCCGGGCGGGGAGATGGGGGAGGTCAAGCCCGTGGACGAGCTCGGTGAGGCGGTAGCCGCGGTGAGAGCGCCTGCCGACGTGGACCTGGGCGAAGGTGCAGGCGCAGGCTCGGGCGTCGATGCCGGTGCCGGGGCCGGGGCCGGGGACAGTGCCGGGGCCGGGGCCGGGGACAGCCTGTTCGACGGGGAAACCGAAGAGGAGGCCGAAGAAGACACGGAGGAGGAGGACACCGGCGAGCTTGTTTACGAGTTGGCCGAATGGCTGCCCGAACAGAGGGTCGAGCTGTCCATGCTGCTCGAAGGGGCGGGTATCGCGTACGCCTGGGACGGGGCCGACCTCACCATTGCCGAAGAGCACGAAGCCGAGGTCGACGGGCTCTTCGAGCAGGTCCACGGGGCGTTGGACGACGACGACGAGGCTCGCTACCGCTCCATTGAGGAGCTTTTCGGATCGGTGGACCGACTGGCCAACGACCCGGGCAACGAAGAACGTCGCCACGCTTTCCTCGAGGCCGTGGGCGCTGTGGAACTGCCCACGCCGGTCGGCGTGGACGACTCGTACTGGTGGCGGGTCCGTAGCCAGGGCCATGTCGTGGTGGCCGCTCTCGACAACCAGGCCCGTAACGAGGAGATTTCCCGAGAAGCGGCCTTGCTGGCCGAGATGCTGCACGAGATGGTCTGAAGGTTGAGCCGGTGGGGCTTGGTGCTCGCACCGGGAGCGTCTGCGGGCCGTGACCAACCGGGCCTCGTGGCCATTGACAAGGCGGCCTCCGCGGCCGGCGCGGCGGTACGACGGATCGACTTTCCCTACCGCTTGGCGGGGCGACGTGCCCCGGACCGGCCGGAGGTCCTCGTTTCCACGGTTGTCAAGGAGGCGGGGTCCCTGGCGCAGGAGGCTGGTATTGCGCCAGAGCGGATCTTCGCGGGCGGCCGTTCCATGGGCGGGCGCATCTGTTCCATGGCGGTGGCCGCGGGGATGCCGGCGGCCGGGCTCGTCCTGGTGAGCTACCCGCTGCACCCTCCGGGTCGGACCGACCGGCTGCGGACAGAGCATTTCGGCTCCCTCAAGGTGCCGTGCCTGTTCGTGTCGGGCACCTCCGACGCCTACGCTGCGCCGGCTCAGCTTGAAGCGGCTCTGGCCACCATACCCGGACAGGTCACCGTCCGCTGGCTGGACGGTGGGGACCACGGGCTCCGTCGCCGAGACGACGAGGCGGCCGAGGTGGTGGCGGCCTGGTTGGCGACGCAACCCACTACCACCTCGCGAACTGGTAGTGAGGCCCCGGAGGTTCAGGGGGCGCCGGCGCCGAAGGAGCGGTAGAGGTCCGCGTACGCAGCGGTGGCTTGGACGAGCTGGCTGACGTCGGCCCATTCGTCTATGCCGTGGGCCTGAGCTATGTCCCCTGGGCCGCAGACCACGGCGGGGATGCCGCCCTGGTTGCGTACGAACCTGGCATCGGTGGTGAAGGTCATCCCGATGGTAGGCGCCGCTTTACCGGTCACGGCGCTAATGCACCGTCTGACCAGCGCCGCGAACGGATGGTCGGGGCTCATCTCGCTGCCCTCGCCGTAATCCTGCACCTTGATCTCGTAGTCGACGGTGCCCAACCCGGCGCCCTCGATGCGCCGGCGCAGGCCGCCGATGGCATCTTCGAGGCTCATCCCGGGAAGAAGCCGCCGGTCGAAACCGACGCGGGCTTGCTCGGCGACGACGTTGAGGGCGCTCCCGCCGTGAAACGTGCCGACATTCGCGGTCGGCTTGCCCAAGAGGGGATGGTCCGGGCCACCGAAATCGGCGGCGTGTAAGGCGAGCGCGATCTGGGCGCCGATCTCGACGGCAGAGACGCCTTCCCGGGGCCGGCTACCGTGTGCCGGCCGCCCCTTGACGAGGATCTCCCCCTGTAAGAGGCCTCGTTCGGCGACGCAGACGGCGAGGGAGGTCGGTTCGGGCACCAGGCAGGCATCGCCCCGTACCAGCCCGGACTCGAGGAGCACCCGGGTGCCGAGCGCCCCGCCCCGCTCCTCGTCGGCCACGAACTGGAACACGATGTCACAGGCCGGCTCGTAGCCCGCGGCCTCGAGGGTGGCCAGTGCACAAATGGCCGCGGCGAGGCCCCCTTTCATATCCGCGCTACCCCGCCCGTAGAGCCGTCCGTCCACGACCGAGGGGCGGAACGGCTCGGAAGACCAGCGTTCGGCCACAGCCGGCACCACGTCGGTGTGCCCGTTGACGATCAGGGTGGCGCGGTCCCCGGCGCCACTGCCGCCTCCGGCCGCGGGCACGCGGGCTATCAGGGACAGCCGTCCCGGCGCGGGTTCGACCTCGGCCCAGGAGGGCTTCCAGGGCGCCAGGGCGTCCCGCAAGGTGCCGGCTACCGCCGCCTCGTTGCCCGGGGGGTTAGGGGTACCGACCGCGATCAAGGCACTAGCCAGATCGATGAGCCTCTCGACGTCGACGTGCTCCTGCACCCCACCGAGACTAGGGGTTATGCGAGCCGCCGGGTTTATTCGGTGCGAAGAGCTGAGGCAGTCGGGGTAGCTGGGCCGTGGTTCAGGAGCCGGCCCAGGCTACGCAGCCCATCTCGACCGGCACGGGAAGATCGGGGTGCGAGGGCACGACACGGACGGTGAAACCGTGCCGGCCGGCAACGTCGCAGACGAAACTGCCCCGCCAAAGGGTCGTGCCCGGGCTGGCGCCGGGGGCCTCTAGCTCCATGGGCACGGTCTGCCAGTCCTCGATCTCGTCTGCCGCCCGTGCGGGCCCGTGCAGCAGCTCGACGGCCACTTCGGTCGGTTCCAGATCTCCCAGGGACACCTCCGCGGTGGCCTGTCTCGTCGCGCCCAGGTCGGTCACCAAGGCCTCCGAGTCGACGTCGACGGACAACACGGCCACCCATTCCCAGGCCGCGAACACGCGCACCTTCCAGGCGGCCAGAGCCTTGGCGCGCGCGTAGCCATTGGCACTGAGGACGTCTGCCCTCTTGGCCATGGGCTCGTACATTTGCCTGGTGTAGTCCCGCACCATCCGCGACGCCTGGACCCGGGGCCCGAGCGAGCTGAGCGAGTCTTTGATGCGGGCGACCCATTGGCGAGGGAACCGGTCTCCGCCGCGGTCATAGTACAGGGGCACCACCTGGCGTTCCAGGATCTCGAAGAGGCTGTTGGCCTCCACCTCGTCGCGTCGCTGGAGGTCTACGTAGGTTTCGGCGGAGGCGATCTGCCAGCCGTTCTTGCCGTCGAACATCTCGTCCCACCAGCCATCGAGCACAGAGAGGTTGAGAGCGCCATTGAGCGCCGCTTTCTGGCCGCTGGTGCCGCTGGCCTCCATGGGGCGGCGGGGGTTGTTGAGCCATACGTCGCAACCCTGGAGCAAGGTGCGGGCCACGGCGATGTCGTAGTCCTCGATGAAGGCGATGCGGTGGCGGACCGCCGGCCCCCCGGCGAACTGGACCATCTGGCGGATCATTTCCTTGCCGAGGTCGTCAGCGGGGTGAGCTTTGCCGGCGAAGATCAGTTGTACCGGCCGCTTGGGGTCGAGGAGCAGCGCCTTCAGGCGGTCGGGCTGGGAAAGCAGGAGCGTCGCCCGCTTATAGGAAGCGAAGCGGCGAGCGAAACCGATGGTGAGGACGGTAGGGTCGAGCGCTTCGTCCGCCCAGGCCGCGTCCATGGGAGACGCCCCCTTTTCCAGGAGAGACGACTTCAAGTGCGAGCGCACGAAACCGATCAGGGCCTCCTTGCCCTGCTCGCGCGCCCTCCACAGCTCGTCGTCGCGCGCCTCAGCGATACGCGCCCAATCGGCCGGCCCGGCATCCTCCCATGACGGGTTGATGTACTTGCTGAAGAGGTCGTTCATGGCCGACGAAACCCACGTCCGGCCGTGCACGCCGTTGGTCACCGAGCCGATGGGCACCTCGTCGACGGGTACCGCCCGGTAAAGCTGCTGGAACATCAGCCGGCTCGTCTTGCCGTGAAGCTTGGAGACGCCGTTGGACATGCTGGCCAGACGCAAGCCCATCACGGCCATGTTGAACGGGGCGGTGCCGGGTTCGCCGGGGGCGTGACCGAGAGCCATCAGGTCGGCAATGTCGACGCCGCACTCGTTGGCCCAGCCCGAGAAGTACTTGTCCATGAGATCGGCCGGGAACCGGTCGATGCCCGCCGGTACGGGGGTGTGGGTGGTGAAGATCGTCCCCGCCCGGGTCGCCTCCACCGCCTCGGCGAAGGACAGGCCTTTCTGAGTGATCAGCTGGCGCATGCGCTCGAGGCCCAGGAACCCGGCGTGGCCTTCGTTCGAATGAAATATCTGGGGCTGCTCGTCCAGTGCCTCGAGGGCGCGCACCCCGCCGATGCCGAGCAGGATCTCCTGGCGGAGGCGGTGCTCCGTGCCGCCGCCGTACAGCCGGTCCGTGACTTCACGCAGGTCATCGCTGTTCTCGTCGAGGTTGGCGTCGAGGAGGTACAGCTTGACGCGCCCGACGTGTGCCACCCAGATGCGGGCGGTGAGGACCTGGCCGCCGAGGTCGACCGTGACCCGGGTGCTTTCGATGGGGGCCAGGGCCATGGCGTGGGGATCCATTCCCGGGTAGCGCTCTTCCTGCCACCCGTCGGCGTTGAGGCGCTGGCGGAAGTAGCCCTCCCGGTAGAGGAGGCCCACCCCGACCATGGGGACCCCGAGGCTGCTGGCCGCTTTGAGGTGGTCGCCGGCCAGTATCCCGAGGCCTCCCGAGTACTGCGGCAGTGCCTCCGCAATACCGAACTCCGGCGAGAAGTAGGCCACCTTCACCAGGGCCGACCTCCCCCGGTTCTGGAACCAGCGGTGGACGTTCATGTACCGCCGCAGGTCGGCGTGTATTTCGCCCAGGAAGGACATGAAGGCGTTGTCCTTTGACAGCGCTTCGAGACGCTCCCGGGCTACCAGGGAAAGGACCCTGACGGGGTCATGCTGGGTGCGCTCCCACAAATTTGGGTCGACCCAGCGAAAAACGTCGCGGGTCCGCTCGTCCCAGGACCATCGCAGGTTGAACGCCAGTTCCTGGAGAGGGGCCAAGGGTTCGGGGAGCCTGGCCCTGACGGTGAAGCTTCTGAACGCTTTCATCTCCGGCCAACGTACCAAGACCAGCGGACCTCGTTAAGGCCGCCCCCGCGAACCTTAGGTTCGGCTGTAGCGGCGTTAGGTTGGGGAGCGTGACCACTGAGGCCGCTCACACCAGGACCGCTCGGCGGGCCCGGACGCCGTCCCGGACAGAGGCGCAAAAGCCCGACGGGCCCTCCTCGGCCACGCTCGTCCACATCGTTGTGCAGGACTTACGTCCCTCGACGCCTCATGGTTACCCGGCCAAGGCGGTCGTGGGCGAGGCCGTTCCCGTCCGGGTGAGCATCTTCAAGGACGGCCATGACGTGCTGGCGGCCCGGGCCCTTCTGCGCAAGGGCACCGAGGTTGTCGACGCCTGCACCCTGGCTCATACCGGCAACGACGAATGGTCCGGGACCGTGCGGCCGGCCGAAATGGGCTCGCACGAGCTGGTCGTTCAGGCCTGGACGGACCGTTACGCTACCTGGGCTCATCGGGCAGCCGTCAAATTGGCGGCGCGCCAAGACGTGCACAACGAAATAGCCGAAGCGGTGGCCCTCTTGTCCGAGTGGTGGGCCCCTGACGGCGAGGTGCCTGCCGATGGCCCTGTCGCCCAGGCCCTGGCCGCGCTACGCGACGAAAGCCTCGACGATGCCGCTCGCATAAACCGTGCCCTGTCCGCCCCGGTGGCCGAGGCCTTGGCCGGGGAGAAGTTTGCCGCCGACCTGACCATCGCCACTCCCGGTCCCATTTGGGTCGACCGCCCCGTCGCCTCCTTCGGGGCGTGGTACGAGCTGTTCCCCCGCAGTTTCGGGGGTCTGCGGGGGGTGGCCGGGCAGATCCCCCGCCTGGCCGAGCTGGGCTTCGACGTCCTATACCTTCCTCCCGTCCACCCCATCGGCCACACGTTCCGGAAGGGCAGGGACAACTCTCTCACCGCCGGGCCGGGGGACCCCGGGAGCCCTTGGGCCATCGGGTCGGAGGAAGGCGGCCACACCGCCCTGCACCCCGACCTCGGCACGTTCGACGACTTCGACTACCTGGTGCAGACTGCGGCCGCTCAGGGCATGGAGGTGGCCCTGGACTACGCGCTCAACTGCACGCCGGACCATCCGTGGGTCAGTGAGCACCCCGAATGGTTCCATCACCGCCCGGACGGCTCGATCGCCTACGCCGAAAACCCGCCCAAGAAGTACCAGGACATTTACCCCATCAATTTTTGGCCCCGCTCCGAAGCCGCCCGGGTGGCGTTGTGGGAAGCGTGCAAAGGGATCATCGACTTCTGGGCTGACCGGGGCATCCGGATCTTCAGGGTGGACAACCCGCACACCAAGCCGTTCGCCTTCTGGGAATGGCTGGTGAGCTCCCTGCGCCGGGAGCACCCTGACATCGTCCTGCTGGCCGAAGCCTTCACCCGGCCCAAGGTGATGGCCCGCTTGGCGGAAGTGGGCTTCTCCCAGAGCTACACCTACTTCACCTGGCGGACCGTCCAGTACGGACCGGAAGGCTTGCGGACGTACGTGGAGGAGCTGGCCCACGGCCCGTTGGCCGATTACATGAGGCCCAACTTCTGGCCCAACACACCGGACATATTGTCGGGGCCGCTCCGGGGGGGCCCGGCGAGCGCCTTCGCCCTGCGCTTCGTACTGGCCGCCACCCTGGCGCCGTCCTACGGCATGTACAGCGGCTACGAACTATGCGAGAACGTGCCCGCGTCGCCTGACAACGAGGAGTACCTGGCGCCTGAGAAGTTCGAGCTGAAGGAGAGGGACCTCTCCCACGCCCCGCTGGTGCCCCTCATCAAGGCGGTGAACGAGGTCCGCCGCCGCCACCCGGCTTTCGCCAATCTTCGCGGCGTGCACTTCCACGGTTCCGACAACCCCGACATCATGGCCTACTCGAAGACCTCGGACGACGCCCGCGACGCCGTCGTGGTGGTCGTCAATCTCGACCCGTACACCATCCGGGAGGCCACGCTGCACATCGACATGGGTGCCCTCGGGCTCAGCCCCGGGCGTTACTTCGAGGTGTACGACGAGCTCTCCGGGGAAAGTTACACATGGGGCCCCGCTCCTTACGTGAGGTTAGACCCCCTTTACCGTGTCGCCCACATCCTCCACGTGCGTAACCAGGTTTGAAGATGACCGGGCCCAGAGCTTCTGGAGGAGCGGTAGCGCCCGTCTCGGGTACGGCCAGCCAAGACATCCGCTGGTACCAGCGGGCGGTTTTCTACGAAGTCCTGGTGCGCGGGTTCTTCGACGCCAACAACGACGGCACGGGCGATATCCCGGGCCTCATGAGCAAGCTGGACTACCTGCAGTGGCTGGGTATCGACTGCATTTGGTTGCTGCCCTTCTACCAGTCCCCTTTGCGGGACGGTGGCTACGACATCTCGGATTACTGGACCGTCCTGCCGGAGTACGGACAGGTGGCTGACGTGGCCCAACTGGTGGACGAAGCCCACCGGCGAGGGATCCGGGTCGTCGCCGACCTCGTCATGAACCACACGAGCGACCAGCACCCGTGGTTCCGCGAGTCCCGCCAGGACCGCACCAACCCCAAAGCCGATTGGTACGTCTGGAACGACGACGACCAGCGGTACCGGGAGGCTCGCATAATCTTTGTCGACACAGAAAAGTCGAACTGGGCCTGGGACCCTCGGCGGGGGCAGTACTACTGGCACCGCTTTTTCTCACATCAACCCGACCTCAATTATGACAACCCCGAGGTCGCGGACACGATGCTGGACGTAGTCCGCTATTGGCTCGACGTAGGCATCGACGGCTTTCGCCTCGATGCCGTCCCCTACATGTTCGAGCGCGACGGCACCGATGGCGAGAACCTGCCCGAGACGCACGGGTACCTGAAGAGGCTGCGCAAGGAGGTTGACTCCCTTTACCCGGGGAAGGTGCTACTGGCCGAGGCAAACCAGTGGCCCGAGGACGTAGTCGAGTACTTCGGCGGCGGTGAAGAGTGCCACATGTGCTTCCATTTCCCCCTGATGCCGCGGATGTTCATGGCCGTCCGCCGGGAGCAGCGTTTTCCCATAACGGAGATATTGGCCCGGACACCGGCAATACCCGAGAGTTGTAGTTGGGGAATATTCCTGCGCAACCACGACGAGCTCACGCTGGAAATGGTGACCGACGAAGAGCGGGACTACATGTGGTCCGAGTACGCCAAGGACCCGCGTATGAAACGCAACATGGGGATCGGCCGGCGGCTGGCCACCTTGGTCGACAATGACCGGCGGGTGGCCGAGCTCCTCCACTCCTTGTTGTTCAGCCTGCCCGGGTCCCCAGTGCTCTACTACGGCGACGAGATCGGCATGGGGGACAACATTTACCTCGGGGACCGCGACGGTGTGCGCACCCCCATGCAGTGGGCGCCTGACCGTAACGGAGGTTTTTCCCGGGCCGACTTCGCCCAGCTCTACCTGCCGCCCCTGATGGACCCCGTGTACGGCTACCAGGCGGTCAACGTCGAGGCCCAGATGCGCAACCCGAGCTCGCTTTTGCACTGGATGCGCAGCATGCTGGAGGTGCGCCGGGCGCACCCGGTGTTCGGTACGGGGAGCATGGAAGTCGTCTCCACTGACAACCCTTCGGTCCTCGCCT
>JBEKNX010000070.1:0-14136 GCA_049522375.1 Acidimicrobiales bacterium
GGTCATCTCCGAGCTGGGCCCGGTGTTTTACAACAACACCGTCGACCACAAGGATCTGCGCTCAAGAGTAGAGCGCATAGTGCAAGCCGCGTTGGGGACCGAGAAGACCGCCATGTCCGTGGCGGAGACGGCCCAGGTCGCTCAGAGCGTGACCGACGACGTCTTGGGCTACGGCCCTATCGAGCGCCTGCTGCATGACCCCACCGTCTCGGAGATCATGGTCAACGGCCCCGACCAGGTGTATATCGAGCGGAACGGCAAAATCCTGCCCACGAAGGTCTGCTTTTTGGACGAGGCCCACCTGCGCCACGTCGTCGGGCGGATAGTGGCCGAGGTAGGCCGCCACATCGACGAGTCCTCGCCCATGGTCGATGCCCGCCTGGCCGACGGCTCGCGCGTCAACGCCATCTACCCGCCCTTGGCCGTGGGTGGGCCTTTTTTGACCATCCGCAAGTTCGCCTCTGATCCCTTCACACTGCAAGACCTGGTCGGCTTCGGCACTCTCAACCCCAAAGTGGCAGAGCTGCTGCAGGGGTGCGTCGAGGGTAGGGCGAACATCTTGGTGTCGGGGGGGACGGGCACGGGCAAGACGACCTTGCTCAATGTGCTGTCGTCCTTCATCCCTTCCGACGAGCGGATCATCACGATCGAAGACGCCAAGGAACTACAGCTCCGCCAGCGCCACGTCGTCTCCTTGGAGTCGCGCCCCCCCAACACTGAAGGCAGAGGCCAGGTCTCCATCCGGGACTTGCTCCGCAACGCGTTGCGCATGCGCCCCGACCGCATCATCATCGGAGAATGCCGCTCCGGAGAAGCACTGGACATGCTCCAAGCCATGAACACCGGCCACGAGGGCTCGCTCACCACGGTGCACGCCAATAGCCCCCGCGACGCCCTCTCCCGGGTGGAGACCATGACGTTGATGGCCGGCTTCGACCTGCCCATGCGGGCCGTGCGCGACCAAGTCGCCTCTGCCTTGGACCTAATAGTGCACCTTTCCCGCATGAGGGACGGCACCAGGCGCGTGACCCATGTGGCCGAGGTGGGGCACATGGAGGGCGAGGTAGTACTCCTACAGGACATCTTCGTGTTCGATTACCGCATGGGGACCGACCAAGGGGCCCGCTCGCCTGGCCAGCTCAAACCGACCGGGCTGCGGCCTCACTTCACCGAGAGGCTCGCTGACCGAGGTGTGAACATCGACCCCGCCGTCTTCGACCCGGAGATCGACTTGCGCCGGCCTGTGGCACCGGTACGCTCGCTGCCCGTTCCCCCGAGGTGGCCGAGATGATGGGCGCGGCCGTCGGTACGGGACCGGTCGCCATTGTGGACCTGGCCCACTTGACAAGCCCCCTGCGCATGGCCCTGGCCGCGGCGGCGATAGCCCTGGTGCTGGCATTGTGGTGGGTGAGGAACCCCCGTGCCCGCAACCTCGCCGTCGGCCGGGGACGCCACCCGGCGGCCCATAGCCTCGGGACCGGCGTGGTCACCGCCCGGGAGCGCAGGCCGCTAGCTGCGCTGGGGGACCTCGCACGGCACCACCGCCGGCGCGACCTGGCCGCCGCGCTGGAGCCGTACCGCCTCACCCCCCTCGCCCCCCAACGAACGCCTGAAGAGGACGCCTATTGGTCACTGCTAACGGTCCCCTTTTTGAAGCGGTTCTCAGTTGCCCAGGAGGGGATCGCGGCCCGCACCCGCGTCGGCCGCTCGCTCGCCACCAGTTTGGAGAGAGCCGGTGCTCGCGCCCGCTTGGGAGAGCTGCTCACCATTTGGCTCATCGCCAGCATTATCCTGCTCGGCCTGGGATGGGCACTGGCAGGGCCCGTGGGAAGCCTCATTCTCTTGATCCTCGTCTTTGTGGTCCCCCCGGCTGCCCTCCAAGCGGCCGTCGACCACCGCACGAGGCTCTTCGCCGCGCAGCTACCCGACGTGCTCAAGCTCACCGCCAGCTCTTTGCGTGCGGGTTTTTCTCTGCTACAGGGCCTCGAAGCCGTCACTAGACAGCTGCACGAGCCGTCCGCCGGAGAGCTGCAGCGGGTGCTCACCGAGGCCCGCCTGGGCCGTCCGGTGGAAGAGGCATTGGAGAGCGCCGCCGACCGCATTCGCAACCGGGACTTTTCAGAGAGCGTCGCCGCCGTGCGCATCCAGCAGGAGGCGGGCGGGAACCTGGCCTCATTGTTCGACACGTTGGCCGAGACCATGGTCCAGCGCCTCCGGCTGCGCCGGGAAGTACGGGCCCTGACCGCCGAAGGACGCCTGAGCGCATACATCCTGGGGGCCATGCCCCTGGTGCTCGGGATCTTCATCTTCGTTGTCGACCGGTCCTACATCCTCGAGCTGTTCCACAGTGCTGTTGGGCAGGTGATGCTGGTGGGTGGGCTGGTACTCCAGATAGTGGGTTTCTTTTGGATGTACCGCGTCGTGAAGATCGAGGCGTGACGTGGAGAGGATCCTTTACGTGTTGGTACCGGCCGTCTTGGCCGTGGCGGCGGCGGCGCTGTGGCTCCAGCGCTCGCCTCGCCGGGCTGCGCTCTCCACCCTGAAGGTGGCGATCGCCGGGCTAAAGGCACCCAGTCTGGCCAGAACGCCGACCGGGGGCCTGGCCGTTCCTGCCGGCTCCCAGCGGGCCTCCCGGGAACGGACCGGGACGAGGTCCGTCATGGACCGGGTGGCGGCGGCGGTGGCGCGTCTGGGGCGACCACTGAGCCCCCCGGGGTACCTGACAAACCTGCAGCGCCGCCTGACCCTGGCCGGCCGCGACCGCCCCGGCGACGCCGACCGCTTCCTGGCCGTGAGGCTCGTCACTTTACTGCTCGTGGTGCCGGCGTTCCTCTTCATACTGCTAAGGCATCTCTCGGGGCTCTACGGGTTGCTCGCCTTCGTCCTGGCCGCGGCGGTGCTGGGCCTTGGGCCTGAGGCCTTGTTGAACCGAGCGGTGAGCGAGCGCCAAGAGAAGGCCCGCCACGACCTGCCCGCCCTGGTGGAGCTGCTCATGATAAGCGTTGAGGCGGGGCTGGGCTTCGACCAGGCTCTGGCCCGGGCCGTCGGCCCGGTACCCGGTCCGCTCAGCGAAGAGTTCTCCCGCTACCTGGGGGAGGTGCGCATGGGCGCCGACCATAAAGCGGCGTTGGAGGCTATCGACCGCCGCACCGACATCGACGAGCTGCGGTCCTTCCTCATGGCCCTGGTACAAGCGGAGACCTTCGGCATCTCCATCGGGCCCATACTCCGTGCCCAGGCCGACCAGGTGCGCGTCGCCCAGCGTCTGCACCTCCAGGAGCGGGCCCAGAAAGCCCCGGTCATGATGCTCTTCCCATTGGTCTTTTGCGTGTTGCCGGCCCTGTTCATCGTGGTGATCGGACCTGCAGCCATCGAGATCTACAAGACCATCATAAAGGTCAAATGACTTCTCCCGAGCCCTTGCGCCCCCGCCCTGCGTCCCAAAAGACCACCCCGGCGCGCCGCCACGATGAGAGGGGCGCCGCCTTGGTGGAGTTCGCCCTCGTGCTGCCGATCTTCGCTCTGATGCTTTTGGCCATGATGTGGTTCGGGATCACTTTTGCCGGCTGGGACCAACTGCGTAACCAGGTCCAGGTGGCAGCGCGCCAAGTGGCCATGAGCTGCTCCAGCCCAACTGGCTGCGACGACGCCACAGTCATAGCCAGCGAAATCAGCCCGCCCTTGGGCACAACCCAAGCCCCCACCGTGAACGTCTACTATAAAACCGTCTCCGGTCTTGACGAAGTGTTCGTGTGCGCGCAGACTAATATCGGTTTCTCCCTGCCCCTAATAGGCAACATCACCATCCCCGTGCGGTCCACCAGCGCGTTCTTCATCACGCCCGCCGGGACCCCGAGCACCTACAATACGAACGTCCCCCCAGGCTGTGGCGCACCGGCGCAGTAGTCCCAACCCGTGGTCAAGGTCCCGGCGCTCCATGCGGCTTTCCAAACGTGACCTCCACCGCAAGGGTGACGAGGGCGTCATCCTGGTCCTGTGGGTCCTCGCCCTGGCTGCCCTGGCCGGCTTCCTGGCTCTGGTAATCGATCTCGGCAACTTGGAGCAATCGAGCGACAACGTCCAAAATGCCGCCGACGCCGCCGCGGTTTCGGGGGCGCAAATATTGAACGCGGACCTGATGAAGCCGGAGCCGCCACGTAACGCCGCTTTCCAGGCCGCCAACGACGTAGAGTCACTAGTAAATACCTACGGAGTGAACGCGAACTGGTCGGGCTGCTCCGGGGCTGGGCCGCCGGGCTTCTCTGTTGCCAAAGGCGGGGAGACCTGCATACAATACGACGTCAGTAGTAGTGACCCTAGTGACCCCACCGCCGAGGACGTTATATTTTGGGTGAGGCTCGTTACCCCTGCGGGGCCGTCATTTATAGTTAGTGATGGGGTTACCAGCCTACGCAAGACCGCCTGGGCCTCAAGCGCCGTAGACGGCCTCTGCTCGGGGATGCAACCCTCTGGCAATTGTTAGTACTAGCACGAGCCCTTGGACACGTTGAGGGAGAACGTGAGCTGGCCGTTAGCCGGTAGGCTCCCGCTGCCGGTCACGACGATGGCGATGTCGCTATAGGTGCCTGCGTCGGAACAGCTCGTTGGCTGGATGACGACTTCCCCGGTGCCCCCGGTGCTGTCCAAGTCCTCCAAGGTTACGAAATCTGGAGCTCCGCTCAGCGAATAGGAGTACGGGGTCGCACCACCGGAGGCCCAAAAGTGGACCACCTGCTGCCCGTTGATACCGATCGTGTCAAAGCAACCGTGGGAGCTGCTCGTGCACCAATCTGTCGCCGGCGGGGCCGGTGACGTTCCCGCACCACCAGAAAGGCCGATCGACACGTTGTTGGCCACGTGCGCGGCGCTGCCGCTCCCCTGGCCCAGGTAGACCAGTGAGCCGACGGCCACCATCGTGACCAGCGCCAGCAAAAGGACGTACTCAAAGAGGCTGGCGCCATCCTCGCCCCTAAAGCGACGCCGTGCATAACGCGGCAACGACAGTGTCGAGTCGACGCTCGCTGGGACCATCAATCGACCACCAGAGACAGCTGGAGGACGCCGGTATCGCCGCTGCTGTCGGTGGCCTCGAGCGTTATGGGTATCGGCGGGGACGGCTGCCCGTAAACCTGCATGTCCAACACGTCGCCGTCAACTCCAAAATCCAGGAACTGGCCAAGGTTGTCGGGATAGGAGTACGTGACATCCCCGGTAGCCCCGGCGGTCGTAAATTCGACCGTGGTTGGCCCGAGGGCGGTGATCGTGCAGGGAGAACTCGGGCACATGTTGGAGCCGTTGACGTCCTCGGGGTAGATCTGGAGACCGTCGCCGGCGATCTGCGCGGCCACGATGCTGAGCGTGTGATCGACGGCTTTGCCGAGGTAAGCCAACGACCCCGCCGCTACCACCGCGACCAACGACAACAGCAAGGCGTACTCGACGAGGCTCGCGCCCCTCTCGTCGCCCACGGACCGCCTGGCGCGAAAGCGACGACCCATCCTCTTACCAGCTTCACGGAGCATCGTTCGTAGCCTTCGTTGACAACGTCATCGGCATCCGGCCTGGATCGCCAGGGCTTAGAAGGTGACGTTGTTTAGTAGCGAGTATTCTTTATCACGTAGTCGGGGTGAAGCCGTTGGTCACCGTGTTCACGGTGTTGGTCACCGTATGGCCCAAGACGGTGAGCGCGCCGATAGCGACGACCGCTATCAGGGCGAGCAACAACGCGTACTCCACCAGGCTGGCGCCTAGCTCGTCGTGGCCAGAGAAGCGGCGGCGAGCCCAGCTGACGAGCACCCCAGGCCAGATAATGATCTGGTTAAGCATCAGTGCCTTCCTCGTTTCAAAACGGGGGCCGGCCCGGGCAGACAGGCCCTGCTTCCCACTCTTGGGAACTCGTACCAGTTTTCACTGATGGTGGCGCGAAATCTATGGGCCGATAGGCTCATTTCAGGCCAGAAAGGCCACTGCTGCCAGCGGATCTGCTTCACGTTAGGCCCTCCCGGCCTTAGTCGATGATGGGCCAGTTCCGGTGACTCTGAGTGAGATCTCCACGGACTTGAGAGCGGGAGGCGCACAGCGCAGCCCAGGTCCCGAGGGCGGCTACGATGGGCATGTCCGCCGGCGACCGTCGCTCCGCTTCCACCCCGCGCTGATAGTAGTGGCCGGGGCGTGCGCCGCCTTGTTCCACCAGGCCATGCACGCCGGCCTCTCAGGCGACGTCTTCTACCAGGTGGCGACCGGGCGTTGGATGCTCGCCCACCACACCGTGGCCCGCCACGATGTGTTCTCCTACACCGTGGCCGGTCGGCACTGGCTCGACGAGGAGTGGGGCTTCCAGGTACTGCTGGCCTGGCTTGTCGCCCACGTCGGAGCGGTTTCCTACTGGCTGGTCTCGGCCGGGGCAGGCGTTGGAGCAGTCCTCATAGCCCTGGTCAACTGGAAGAGGGCCGGCGCCGGGTGGCTGTGGGCGGCCACTCTTGGCATACTGGCGGCGGCGGGGCTCTCCGTGGAGTTGGCCCCACGCCCGCAAAACCTGAGCTACCTGTTTTTCTCGGTCCTGCTGCTTTTGCTCAGGTTGGCGCGACAGCACCCGGCGTGGCTGGGCGCCATACCGCCATTGCTGCTCGTGTGGGCCAACGTTCACGGCAGCTTCCTGCTGGGCCTGGGGATCCTCGTCCTGGAGCTGGTCTGGTCGGTCCTGCCCCCGCTAAAAGGCCGCGTGCAGGCCTCTGCCCCACTTCGGAGAAGAGCAATTGCGCTGACGCTGGTCTCCAGTTTGGCGGCCACGCTGGTGAACCCCAATGGGCCCGGCCTTATCGGTTACGCCCTCCACATCAGCACGTCGTCCCAGCTCAGCTCGGTCATCGCCGAATGGCAAAGCCCCAACTTCCACTCCCTTTTACTGCTGGTGGTGATCATCGCGCCCGTGCTGTTGCTGATCGGTCTGCTCGCCTTCTCACAGACGGTGTTCGAGCTCGGGGACGTGGTCTTGGGCTGCCTGCTGTTCCTCGCCGCCCTCCACGCCGTTCGCTTCGCGCCCTACTTCGCGCTGGCCGCCTGCATGGTCCTGGCCCGTTGGTGCCCCATCCGCCGGGAAACCATTCGCCCCACTTTCGTAACCGTGCCCTTGGCTGCAGCGCTCGTTGCCGCCTTGGTGGCGGGAGCCCATGTCCCGGCGGGTGCCCCCCAACTGGGGGGTGGCGCATTGGGCACTCCCGTCGCCGCGGTGGACTTCTTGAAGCACCAAACCGGGCGGGTCTTCACCACCTATTGGTGGAGCGATTACCTCATTTACGAGCACATACCCGTCTTTGTCGACGGGCGCACCGATCTGTACTTCGGGACGGACATACTAAACACCTACGTGGACGTGTCGGAACTGACCGTCAACCCCGACGCCATCTTCCGTCGCTGGGACGTGCGCTGGGTCATGTGGGACAAACGGGACGCCGTCAGCACCTACCTCTCTAACGACCCCCATTGGCAGCTGGAGCGCCAGGCTGGGGACGCCCTGGTGTTCGAGCACCTTGGGCCCTGGTGACGCCCGTACCCTGGTAGCGCTGGCTGTTCTTTCCTCACGCGATCCGGACGATCCCCAATTTCACGGCTTTGGCCACGGCCTGGGCGCGGGTGTCCACGCCGAGCTTCGAATGAATATGAGCCAGGTGGTTTTTCACCGTCTTGGCGCTGATAAACAGCGAGCGGGCGACGTCGAAGGTAGTCACACCGTTCGCCAGCATCTGCAGTACCTCCACTTCCCGGTGCGTCAGAGAGTGGTCCGGTGCCGTATGGCTAGCCGCTTGGGTGCTCGCCCGCAGGAACGACTTTGCCTGCTCGCCGCGCATGTCGCCGCGCTTTTGCACCGCCCCCATTATCGTAGAGAGCAGCTCGGCGGTGGTGCAGTCCTTCAGAAGGTAGGCTACGGCCCCGGCGTTAAAGGCGGCCCGGACGGTGGCCTCGTCCGCGAACATGGTGAGCATCACCACAGCTGTCCCCGGAAGCTGCCACGAAAACTGGCGGGCGACTTCGATGCCGTCGCGGCCGGGCAGTGATACGTCCATGAGCACTACGTTCGGCTGGCTTTGCCTAGCCGTTTCGAGCGCTACGTCGCCGTCTCCCACATCCGCCACCACTGACAAGCCCGCCGACTCCAGGCTACGCCGTAGCCCCTCACGCAACACAGTATGGTCGTCTACCAACATTGCTCGTACTGCGCTCACTGCTGTCACCTCACATCGTGCTTACTGCTGCCGATACGCAGCCGTACCGTGGTCCCCCGCCCCGCGGCCGAGTTGATCGCAAACGAGGCCGAGATGGAGTCGGCTCGCTCTCTCATCCCCAGGATCCCGAACGCGTCACGACGCAGGGGCGCGGACACGGGGATGCCCTTTCCGTCGTCGATAACCTCGAGCTCGGCCCCGCCGTTCTGGCAGAGCCAGCGCACGTCGATGTGGCCGGCGCCGGAATGGCGTTCGGCGTTGTTGATCGCCTCTTGGGCTATGAGCTCCACCTCGCGTTCCAGCACCGGCGGCAACGAACCGTCGCTCTCCGTGGACAGAACCGTGATGATCCCCGAGCGTTCCTCGACCCGGGCCAACAGGCCGGCCAGGGCCTCCGCCAGGTCACCCTCCCGGGCCACCTCGACGCGTAGGTCCGACAATTTGGTGCGTACCTCGCGGGTCGCCCGGCGCACTTCCCCCGCCAGTTCCTCGAGCTCGGTCACAGCCTCGTCGCCGCTCAGGCCGGCCCCGTCGGCCGCGTCGCTGGCCAGGCGGTCGAGGCAAAGGCCCACGTAGGCCAACGATTGGCCGACCCGGTCGTGCAGCTCCCGGGCGATCCGGCCTCTTTCCTCCTCCGCCCCCAGTGCCCGCAGCCGACGGAACCAGCGGGCATTGTCGATGGCCAAAGCGGCGTGCATGGCCACACCGGCCACGATGTCGATGTCGGCGTTGCCAAAGGGCTTCGCCGGGTCGACCCTCTCGACGGCGAGCAGGCCGATCAGGCGACCGCGCGCCCACAGCGGCACGTACAGGCCCGACGACGCTTCGACGGCGACGCCCTCGCCCAGGCCCAGGGCCGAGCGGCACACGGGGCCGAGGGACCCCATCGCCTCCGCTAAGGCAGGGGCGAGCTGGCTGGTGACGAGGACCTCCGGGAGCTGCACCCCCTCAGCCAACGTCACCCGCCAGCGGTCATTGTCTTCGTCGGCGAAGGTGTCGCTCAGAAACAGGACAACGACGTCGGGAGCGAGGAGGCCGCGCAGCCGGGAAACGGTGTTGGCCACCGCCACCTTCAGGTTTAGCGACGCCGGAAGGGAGGCGGCCTTGGCGTGAAGTTCGAGCAGGAGCTGATTGACCTCGCTCAGGCTGCGTAGGCGCTCCACCTCACCGCCCTGGGAGTCCCGGCCGGCGCGCAACAGCCACTCGCTATAGGAACCGAGCATCGCCACCGCGCCCAGGACGGCCAGGCGTTGGACCGCCCGGGTGGCATCCGCTCGGCTAAGGGCTCCTTCGACGCCGGCGGCGGCCAGGGCCGCCATAGCGGAGACGACGACCGTGGCGAGAGCCCAGGGAGGAGCCAACAGCCCCGACACAAAGACGGCTGCGCCCAGGCTGATCAGGAACGGGGAATTGATGGCCCCCGTCACGCCCACGACGACCAAGCAAAGGGCCAACTCGGCGCTGGTGCCCAGCAATACAGCGGCACGACCCTGGCTGCGGGCCGGGGCACCGAACTCGAACCGCAAAGGCCAGATGGTGCGCAGCACGGCCAGGACAGCCAATGCGGCTGCCCCCATCACCTCTGCACGCGTAAGTCTCCCCAGTGCCATCACCACCAACGAGAGGCAGAGCGATGCCCATCTGACGCACACGACCAGTTCGGTCATGGCCCACCGGCCACCCTGGCCCCGGAAAAGGGGCCCCGAGGCGTCGAACCTGGCCGCTCCTCTCACAGCACCTAAGGGTCCTCTAACAGCACCTACGGGGCCGGAAGGCCCGAGGACAAGGCTTTCGCTCGGCGTGCCCCGGTCCGCTACGGGTGCCGACAGAGTCGTGGCGGTCTTCGTGAAGACGCCGAGGCTCGACTGTCCGTTCCCGCTAGGCGTGTGGTTCACGGCGCGCGAGCTCCCTCATAGCCCAACCACCAACGGCTCCATGCTCGCCCCCGGGGTCTCGCCTGAGGGCAAAGCCTGGGGAGCCCAGCCACTGCGGTAAGCAAGCACGACAGCAGCCAGTTGCGAGCTGACGCCGAGCTTGGACAGGATCGAGCGGATTTGGCTTCGGACAGTCGGGAGGGAAACGTAGGACTCCTTGGAGATCTCTTGAGCGGTGGACCCGCTCATGAGAGCCAAAAGGACCTGGCGCTCCCTACGGGTGAGCTGCTCAAAAACTTCGAGTCGTTCAGCGGTCAAACCGGCACCGTCCTCGCTCCAAAGCACGACTCTCTGACCTTTCATGACCAGACCTATAGTTCATGACCAGACCTATAGTTGGCTACAGCTTGGGACTGGTGGTCTGGAGCTATAGCAAAGCCTCAGAGGGGTTGTCCCGGTTTAACTCCCAGCAAACAGCTCACGAACTTCGGATCTCTCGTCCTGTGGCTGCGGGTTCTCAGCGTAACAAACCCCGGGTGCCCCATAAAGGGCCGTTCGGCCCACGGCGGGCCTCTTTTGCCGTCTTGGGCACGAGTTTCGCAGCCTTACGGACCGCCTCGCCACTTATCGCGCCTTTTATCGCACGTGAAGTGGTCCCAAAGCCCTAGAAGGGCCAGGGCCGGCCCTTCGAGGCCAGTTGCGCCCCGGCGCTAGTGACTCAGTGCGGATGCCGTTGCACTAATCGTGGGATTTGCCTTACCGGTTCTAGACAGTGGGACCGTCACCGTTGTCCGGGCCACAGAGAGCGCAAACCGGGACGGTGCCTTGGCCCGCCGGGCGTTACTAGTGGCCGATCGTCTCGATCGGGCAAGTGGGGCCGGTGACGGCGGCGAGGCGCTCGTCTGATGCTCAGTCATAGGTGGCCTCCACCCACCAGCGCCGCATCTCACATGCCAGGAGGTACGCCGTCCCGTCTGCGGTGCACGCCTGCAAGCGCGCTCGCCGGCGCCCCCCGGCGTCCCACCAGCGTTCTTCGAGCGGCCAAGGACCGGCCCAGGCACTTACGGCCAATGGTTTGCCTCGCCCGATAACCAGCCAGGCCGGCGGGGCACTGGCTCCCCCCCGGCGCCCGACACTTACCGGGTCACGAGCCTGGTCCATCAACTGCGCCGGTAATGGTGGGTGGTGGACGATGGCGGGCGCCACTCCCGGGAGCCGTCCCGGCCATGGAGGGCCGTCATCTGGGCGCAGCGCCGTTCTCGGCTCTCCCCAGGGCACCAGGACGACCTGCTCGGAGTAATCACGCCCGCCCTGAAGAACGGCGGTAACGGCTGCCTCCGGCCCGAGCAAGCCCTGCACCCGGCCCAGCGCCCGGGCCGCCCGGGCCGCCGCACCGGCGTCGTTACCCCAAAAGCCGAGCTGGCGGCCATCGTCAGGGCGCACTTCTTCAGGGACAAGGGCGAGGCGGGTGATCCGGCCCGCCTGCGCTGCCTCCCCTGCCGGCGCTGCTCCCACCTCCCGGGCCCCCGGCACGCCGGGCGGCACCCCGGGCCCGCCGGGCACCCCGGGCACCCCGGGCTGGCCGGGCTGGCCGGGCTGTGCCCAGCCTTCCAGCTGCCAGCGCACTCGTTCGCCGATGGCAGCCGCACTGAGGGCACCGTCATGGCGCCAGCTACGGCGCAACGAGGTCCCGTACTCGGTCTGTGCTTCGATGGCCAGGCGCGTGCAGACCAGGCCCGATCCCACGAGACGGGCATGGAGCTCTTCGGCCAGTGCCCTCCCGACGAAGGCGGCGGCATGCAGCTGGTCCGCCGGGGGGTCGAGGTCTGCCGCCACCACCCAGTCAGGGGGAGGCAAGCGGCCCTGTAATGGGCGTCCCCCTCGGCCCCGGGCCAGGCGGTGAGCCAAAAGGCCCTCGGTGCCGAACCGGCCGAGCACCGAAGGAGCAGGGAGGGCGGCAAAGTCCCCCAGCGTCTTGATGCCCAGGCGTACCAGCAGGTCGGCCAGGGCGGCGACGTCCGCCGGGCCCGGGAGCTCGCCGAGGGTGCCCACATCGGCGCCGGCGAGCACCCTGACCGAGAGGGGGGCCAGGAACTGAGCGCTGCCTCCTCTGGGCACAACCAGAGGTCTCCCGGCCGGCGCCAGCTGGGCGGCCAGAGCGGCCGCAAAAAGCCCGTCGGCGACGCCCACCCGGCAACAACCGCTCCAGCTCCCCCCTTCCCCAGCCCGGAGGCGGGACGTCTCGGCGACCACGGCTTCGACCGCGGCGGCGACCTTGGCCGCCAAGGCCGCGTCCCCTCCGAAATAGCGCGAGGGCCCACGGGCGCCGAGGGCGAGCCGGCCCGGTCCGAGCACCTCTACGCCGGGGGCGAAGGTTTCCACTGCGGCTACGGCCGGCTCCCAGCCTCGGACCTCGGCCGCCATGTCCCGGGGCACCACCTCGAGGCCCGGGCAACGGCTCTGGGCCTCACGCCGGCGCAGGCCTACCCGGGCACCAGCAGCCCGGGCGGCTGGTGAAACCGCCACCACCCGGTTGCCGGCTATTACGGCCACCTCGGCGGACGGAGAACAGCCGGTGCATATGACAGCCCAGTCGGCACAACAAGCCACCAAGGCTCGAGATCCCATCGTCGAATCCGCCCCTCAACCAGCCAGGTCGCCCGCCCCAACCTGGGGGCGAGACCGGCCCGGCGCTTCGTCGCCGGCGATGGACCGGAACGAAGGGCTGCCCAGTACGGCCGGGCTGCCCACGCCCAGCACGGGAGGGCCGTCAACTGCCACCTGGAAGGGGCCCCCCAGCCAGAACCTCGCCCGGCGAGGCCGAGAAGCAGCGCCCTTGCCGGCCGCTTCCACCTCCACCTCGCGGCCCCACAGGTAACCGTGGCCGTCTTCCAGGCCTCGCCAGCAACCGGCCACGATGCCCAGGCGCATGTCGGCCGAGCCCGGCCAGCCCTCTCCCACGATGGCCAGCACCGATCCCCGCTCTCGGCCCCGGGCTTCGAGCTGGCGGGCAACGGAGTGGCTGACATGGGCGGGAGGGCATACCAGGACCACGTCAAAACCTTCGAGGAGGGCGGCCGTGACCACCGGCCACTGGGCTCCGGGCGAGGGGACAAGGGCCAGGCGCTCCAGGTCCAAGCCGTGCTGCGCCGCCGCCACCAGCCCCAGCTCAGCTGCTCCCACTACCGCGCACCACGAGCCGCCGGCGCACGGCCCGCTCAGCAAGGCCAGGGCGAGCGAGGTGGCCCCCGGGAAGGCGCCCCGGCTCACCACCACCGTGCTGCCCCTCCGTAAGCTCTTCCCGGGAAAAAGGTCAGCCAGTGCCGCTACGAGCGGGAGCGTGCGCTCTTCGGCCAGGACGGCATTACCGGCACTGCCGCCCAGGTCCCCCAGTAGTGCTTCACGGGCGGTAAGAGCCACCTTCTCAGCATAGCGACCATAGGGAACGTATGTTCGAGGCAACGCCCTACCGTGGCGGCCCGCACCTACCCGGTAGGCTGGTGGCCGATCGACGCGGCACCGCTCGACGCAGCAACGCCCCAATGGCTGAGAGAACGCATGCCATCACCAAGGTCCGATAACGAGAACCTGCCGGCCGACGGGCTGCCGATCTCACCGGCCGACGGGCTGTCGATCTCAGATGAAGCCATCGACCCGGGCTCCCCCCCCGATGCCAAGGACGCCTTCAAGCTGCTGGTCGACGGGGCGAGCGAGTACGCCGTGTTCACGCTCAGTCCCTGGGGGGTCGTATCGACCTGGAACCGGGGGGCGGCGCGGATCAAGGGGTACCAGCGGGACGAGATCGTCGGCCAGCACTTCTCGGTCTTCTACCCGGACGACCAACGCGAAGCCGGTGTCCCCGAACAAGAGCTTCGTGACGCCGTCGCCGACGGGCGGGTAGTAACCGAGGGCTGGCGGGTACGCCGGGACGGCAGCCAGTTCTGGGCCAACGTGGTCATCACCCCGCTGTGGGACGGCGCCGGGAGGTTGCGGGGCTTTGCCAAACTGACCCGCGACGAGACCGACCGCCGCGCCGCCGC
>JBEKNX010000071.1:0-14091 GCA_049522375.1 Acidimicrobiales bacterium
TGCCTGGGGCTATATCGCTCGCAGGGCGACGTTCCCCGCGTGGGCAAAGCCGGTGGCAGCTCGGTCGCTGATCACGAACCCCCACCCGGCCCTCCGCTGGAAGAGCGACGACACTCGCCGAGCCATCCGGCCCACCTTCCGCGTCCCGTCACTCGTGCCCGCGGCCGAAATTGCCTGGATTAGTTGGTTTAGTTTAGTTTAGTGGGCTCGGTGGGGATCGAACCCACGACCAAGGGATTATGAGTCCCCTGCTCTGACCGCTGAGCTACGAGCCCTTTATACGTCTGACCTGCTATTATGCTTCTCGTCTCCCCTAGCGTAACCTGCCTGGGTAACTCTTGGGTAACTTTTGCGCTTCTGTGCGCTGCGGAAAAAGCAAATGACCTTGCCGGCCTTGGCATACGCAGGCATCCCGTTGCCGGACCCGACGTGTGCCCAGGCCACTGAGTCGGCGGCGGCGTAGCGCCCTTTCACAACGCGGGCGCCCTACGTCGAATGGGTGGCACGTGTTTCGTGATTGACTAGCTCAGACAGCTGCGCTCCCAGATTGGACGTTCGGTACACGATCGGACGCACGACTAAGGGCGTCGGCTGCCACGATGGCGTCGACCATCATGCCGGAGGACACCTCGAACGGTTCGTTGTGCGCCGTCTCCCCTTCGGCCAAGCTGCGTTCGGCGATTCGCAGCAGGACTGTGCCGTCTGAGGCGTCCAGACCTAGCTGGGACAGCGTGGTGGGCAACCCGACCTCTCGGGCGAAGTTCATGACCGTCCGCAGCTCGTCGGAAGGTCTCCCCTCTAAGACCAACTGGACGAGCAAGCCGAATGCCACCTTCTCGCCGTGGAGAAATCGGTGCGTGCCCGGTGCGGCGGTCAGCCCATTGTGTACCGAGTGTGCTACCGCCAGCCCCCCTGACTCGAAGCCGAGCCCTGACAGCAGCGTGTTGGCCTCCACCAATCGCTCGAGTGCCGGTGTGACGGCCTCCCGGCGCACGGCCTCGCACGCAGCCGGTCCATCGGCCAACAGGGTGTCGAAGCAGAGACGAGCCATGGCTCCTGCAGTCATCGTCGTCGCCCCGTGGAGCTGGTTCGGCCGGTGCGCCTCGATCACGGTCCGCGCCTCGAACCAAGTGGCCAGCGCGTCGCCCATGCCGGCGACCAGCAGTCGCACCGGCGCCCGCGCTATGACGGCGGTGTCCACGAGGACCAGGTCAGGATTGCGCCGGTAGAAGAGGTACCGGTCGAACGCCCCGTCGTCTGCGTACAGCACCGACAGGGCGCTGCAAGGTGCGTCGCTCGATGCCGTGGTTGGGCAGTTGACCACTGGGAGGTCTAGCTCTGCCGCCGCAGCACGGGCCGCATCGAGGACCTTGCCTCCCCCGGCACCCACGATGACTCGGGCATCGAGCGCGTGCGCCGCGCCCACAATCGCTTCCACTTCGCTCCGCGTGCACTCGCCGCCGAACTCGCGCACACCGAGCTCGACACCGACTCCGCCGAGGCTCCTTGCCCACACCGCGTCGAGGAGCCGACGAGGCGACGGGCTTGCCACGATCAAAGCTGGTCCCGTGAAACCCATGGCGAACATCTCGGGACCGAGCTGCTCGGTGGCATCACGTCCTTGCACGTAGCGGCTGGGCGAACAGAAGACGCTGAGCATGGAGGTCAGAATACGGGGCGGCAGAGACGGCTACTCGGTCAAACCATCATCGGTCTCGTCCTGGTTGACGAGGGGCTTGTCGAGATCCCAGCCGTCCTCGTCCTGAGGCTGACGCCGTGGGCGCACCGCCCGCCCACCGGCACCATCGGGGTCATCGAAACCTCCGTCAAGGGCCGCCAGCGACTCAGGGTCGTCGAACCCGGCGCCCGCCTCCTCAATCTCCCGCTCGTCGACAAGGAGCGTGGGGTCCAACGAGGGATCTTGCTGCAGCTCCTCGATGAAGTCCGGGTCGGTCCGCGATTGCTCGTCAAGGGCTTCGTCGCCCTGCTCGAACACCTCCGTGCCCGAAGCCTCGTCGGGTGACCAACTGTCGTCCTGGCTCATAGCTTCGTCTCCGTTCCGTCATGGCATCTCCTTGATTCTGGGCTCAGTTTCGCTTCACGCGCTCTCGTGGCACCTGATTTACCGAGAGGACGCTCCACGTGCAGGCGCCGTCCGCCTGCTGTTGGCACGGGAGGATGTTGAAGCATCCCGGCTCCTGTGGCACGTCGTCGGGAGCCCCCAAGCCGGGGTCAAGCCCCACTGGGCGATGACCTCCTTCCCGCAGCACACCGGCCGCGTTCAGCGCGGTGCGGCCGTGATCACCGGCACGAGCCATCAGCCTGCTGGGGCGGTTCTGGCGAGCTCCATCGCTGAGCGGTGACCGCTGAGCTACGAGCCCTGGGGTGGCACGTGGCGTCGCAACGTGCCACGACTTGCACCGGCTCCGGGGGAGAGACTCGAACTCTCCCCCAAAGGGCCTCTGACCTGCACTTTTGTGGCGCTCAGAGGCCCTCGTGACACGCGTAGGACACGCGTCATCACGCGAATTTGCGCGTCGGCGCACCTCTCGATAACGCTGCGGCGCGCTCCCGCGAGCCGGCCGAATAACACGAGCGAGCGGCTTTTTGGCCGGTTATTCGCTCCTGAGTGAGGCCGCAGGTTACCACTCACCGTAGTGAGCCCAAGGTTGGGCTCAGTGGTCGGTGTCCTTCGGGTGTTGAGGCGAGGCATAGATGAGCCAAACGGTCCGGGCCTGGTCATCGATGACATAGCGGACGCGGCCTCCGCTGGTCACCTCGTACTCCCACTGCTCCAGGTCCTTGCCGTTATGCCGGTGAATGGCCAGGTCACCCCGCAGCCGGTGCTGGCGCTCAGGGCTCGCTCCCCAGCGCGGCTCGGACTGCAGGACTTCAAGACAGTGCCGGGTGTTGGCGTTCGCGTACCGGCACAGCTCTTCCCAGCCTGTGGCGGCCGACTTGGACCCGAACCGCACGTCCCACTTATCGGGCGGCGGCGGGACCGTGACCCGGTCGCCGCGCCCGGGGCTCAACCGAGCGCCTCGACCCGGCCGAAGTCGCCCTCTGTGGGTGCGAGGGCCGCCGCGTAGAGCCCTTTGTCCGCCTTGATCCGGGCCGTGGCGCGCCATCCTGCGATCACCTCGTGCGCTTTGCGCTCGACGGCAAGCTCAGCGGCGTCAGAGAGCGCGGCGACCAGCTCCGACGCAAACTCCGAACTCTCGGCTGCCGACAGGTGCCGAGCCCAGGGGAAGACCTCGGCCACGGCGGCGGCCACCGCTCGCACACCGGCCTGGTTGCGCGACAGCGCGCCGAACAGCCGGGCGGCCGTCATCAGGTTCTCGTCGCGCTCCTCCTCCTGGTCAGCAGACGTCAGGTAGAAGTCGGCGGAGTCACGGTGAGTGACCCGGAGCCTACCGACACGTCTGGCGCGCTCGGCGACCGCCCGCGGGTTGCGGGAAAGGTCGGAAAAGGTCACGCTATCGGCGGGTTGCGAGCTCATCACGCCCAGGATATCAGATCACGTTCTGATCTCATAGCGCGTGGCCCTGACACGCGCAGATGCAAGCACAGAACATCCAGCCGCTCTTGCCGTACATTATGCATCGGCCGCCCCGCCGAACGCAGGGGCAATACCCGTCGTACTGGCGCGCCCGTCAGGTAGAGAACCGACCCGACTGCGCGCGCCAGAGCAGGATGATCGGGACGAGGAGGGGTGTCTTCCCCGAGGACTACGGGCCGGGGAGGCCGGCGCCACTGCGGCGCGGCCGCCGTCCCGGTTAGAAGAGCTCCTCTCGCTCCCAGGCCAGCATTTCCCGCCATCCAGGGCGCTCGAACGCCCAGGCAACAACTACCTCGTAGGCCGCTCGAGCGTTTTCGACCTCGGCGTGGAAGTGGTGTTGTAGATCGCCGTCCTGGTACTCCACGGTGAAGCGGCCATCGGCGAGGACCGCTGTCTGGATGTACGTCCCGTCCTTTGAACCGTCGGGGAGGCGTTGGACGATCAGGCAATAGTTCTCGCCCTTGTGCAACCCGGAGATGATCTGGCAGAGCAGTTCGGCGGACGGGTCGTCGTAGCGCCGGTCCAACGCGTCAGTCGCCTGCAACCGGCCCGGACCGGCGGTGTTGCCGCTTGGGCTTCCCATGATGTCCTCCTAGGCTTAGCGGTAGGCCGCGCTGCCGGGTGGCAGACGTTGGGGGTTCACGGCCAGTTCCCGCCCATCGACTGAGCCGGCCCCCAGGCGCCGGAGGCGGCCTGGTCGTAGCGGTACAGCTGCCCGTTGTCGCCGACCAAGAACGCGCTCAGCTGCCCACTTCGGTTAGCCACCACGACCGGCGGTACCCTGTCTGGCCAGTCCCCCTCCATCGACAGGGCCGCCCCCCAGGCGCCGGAGGCGGCCTGGTCGTAGCGGTACAGCTGCCCGTTGTTGCCGACCAAGAACGCGCTGAACTCCCCGCTCTGGTTGGCCACCACGACCGGCGGTGCCAAATCTGGCCAGTCCCCACCCATCGGCTGGGCCGTGCCCCAGGCCCCGGGACCGGCCTCGTCCCAGCGCCACAGAAACCCTTCCAGGTCGACCAGGAACGCGCTCAGCAGCCCACTTTGGTTGGCCACCACGGCTGGCGCCACCGTATCCGGATAGCAGGGCCCGATACACGTCTCCTCAGCCATCGGCTGGGCCGTGCCCCAGGCCCCGGGACCGGCCTGGGCGTAGTAGTACAGCACCCCGTTCTTGCCGTCCAAGTACGCTCCCAGCTGCCCAAAGGGGCCCGTCGCCACCACGACCGGCGGTACCTTATCTGGCCAGTCCCCGCCCATCGACTGGGCCGGCCCCCAGGCCCCGGAAGCGGCCTGGTCGTAGCGGTACAACTGCCCGTTGTTGCCGACCAAGAACGCGCTCAGTTGCCCAGCGTCAGTGTCCCCTGAGGCGATCATTTGGTTGGGCACCACCACCGGCGGTACCGTGTCCGGCCAGTCCCCAGCCATCGACTGGGCCGGCCCCCAGGCCCCGGAGGCCGCCTGGTCGTAGCGGTACAGCACGCCGTTCTTGCCGACCAAGAACGCGCTCAGCTGCCCGCTCTGGTTGGCCACCACCACCGGCGGTACCTTATCTGGCCAGTCCCCGCCCATCGGCTGGGCCGTGCCCCAGGCCCCGGAAGCCGCCTGGTCGGAGCGCCACAGCAGGCCGTCGACAGCGACCAGGAACGCGCTCAGCTCCCCACTTCGGTTGGCCACCACGACCGGCGCTACCGTGTCCGGCCACTCGTTCGCAAGCATCATCGACTGGGCCGGCCCCCAGGCCCCAGAGGCCGCCTGGTCGTAGCGGTACAGCACGCCGTTCTTGCCGACCAAGAACGCGCTCAGCAACCCGCTCGCGTTCCGGCAAAGCGCCATTATCCCGGCGGGCGTCGCGCATTGCGCCGGCCTGGACGACGTCGGGGTGGTCGTGGACGAGGTAGGGGTGGAAGACGTCGTAGTGGACGAAGTCGACGTGGTCGTGGACGAGGTCGTGGTGGAAGACGTCGTAGTGGACGAAGTCGAGGTTGTGGTGGAGGAGGTCGTGGTGGAGGAGGTGGTCGTTGTTGACGGCGCCACCACGGCCAGTGTGAAGGCCTGGGTGGCGCTACCAGCGTCGTTCGCAGCCTTCAAAGCGAACCTTATCGTCCCTGGCTTTTGGGGGGAGCCCACCAGTACCGGGACACCCTTGCTGGTCTTGATCTGCAGTGGTGAAGGAAAATGGGGCCACTGCGAGCAGGCCTGCCCTTTGCAAGGGCCGACGATGCTGATCCTCGCCGTAGGTATACCGCTGGCTATCACAGGGAACTCCAAAAGCGTATGAACGGGTACCATCGCCGAAGCGGGGCTCTCAAAGGTGGGTTTCTTCGGAGCCACGATGAGACCAAATACGTCGGAGCACCGGCCAGCGGCGTTTGATTCAGCTAGGCGCAAGTGATAGGAGCCAGGCACCGCGACCACCCCAGAGATGGAGCCGGTACCGTTGCCGTTATCGACGAGGCTCACCCCCGGCGGCCACGCGCCTGATTGCGCCGCGGAGGGGGTGGGCGTCCCTCTCACTTGCACCGTCAAGGCGAAGGGGGTCCCGGCGACCTCGTCTCGGGAAAGGCTTGGGCAGGTTGGTGGGGTGCGCGATGTGCTCACCACCAGGACCAGGGCCCAGCGTTCGGCCGTCCCGGTCGTGTGGGCCCGGGCCGAGCAAATAATCGAGAACCGGCCCGTGCTCTGTGGGTCACCGGACAGTGCCCCGCTTAGCCCACCACGACTGCTTGTGAAGGCCACCCCCGCGGGGAAGTGGCCGGTACAGCTGATGCTCCCTGTCGACGGCGCTGTCACGGTGGGGTTAGGTAGCGTGAGCCGAAAGGCTTCACCCTTTACGGCCCTATAGCTCGTGATGGGTTTGCCTGGGGAAGGCCTTGTGAGCACGCTCATTTTTCGGAGTGTTATGCCCGCGGCACTGGCCGCCCCGATCTCAAACGATGTCTTGCCGAGCTTCGTGGGTGTGCCGGCCAGGGTGCCCCTACCGCCCGGCCCGCCGCTGAAGGCCATCCCGGGAGGGAGGGCTCCCAAGGGTACGAAGACCGTCGGGGTCGGCTTGCCTGCGGCGGTCACGGTGAAAGGGCGGGCCTGCCCGGCTGCAACTGAGATGCTCAGCGAGCTGGTGAAGTGTGGCTCGGCCAGCGCTCCAGGCGTCGAACGGGCGAGACCAGCTGTCTTAGCCAGGTCCGGCCCATGGAGCATGGGGGCCGGCCTCGGGCCGACCGCGGTGGCCATGGGGGCCGGCAGGCCGGCCGCCATGGAGACAGCCAGCACCACACCGACGACGGTGCGGCGTGCTCCTTTTGGCACCACAGTTCCTTCCTGGTCACTACCAGCCAGGGACGGGCAACGGCAGTTCCGGGCCGTGCCGCTCATCGGCCGTCGGGCTCGTCCCGGGCACGGTGAAGCTCGCGTTCATCACGCCTCAGTACCGTCCAGCGCCACGGAGGCACCTCGGGCCGAAGGCACCGCGTTAGCCTAACCTGACAACAACCAAAGGGGGCCGCCTCTCCGCATGTATCAGGGAAGCGGAGACCACCAGGTGAACGCAAGCGTTCGCGCCGCGGACAGGCTCCAGTGGTCATGTCAGCCGTTCTTCTGAGCGTGCCAGCGTCTTGGTCGCAGCACGCATCACCGTCGTACTGGCGCGCCACCACCGCCGTCTGAGCCGCTGGCGATGGCGACCAGAACAGGGCACTCTGTACCAGTGGTCAACTGGACGGTCCTGGCGCTGCTCGTAGTCCATTGCCCTCAGAGGACGCGCCGGCGACGGCTCGTGAGGGCCACATGGCCCATGGCTGGCTGCTATGGCTGACCTCAACTACCAAGACGTGCACCTGGAACTCAGGGCTCCAGCTGGCCTGTCCCGCAGATTTTTGTCGCTTTAATGTCGAGGACGGATGCCCGGCTCCGACTCATGGGTGCGAGGCGAGATCCGCCCGATGGAGAGGAGTTGAGAGACATGACGACGTCCGAAGCAAAGGTGCATTCGGCTGATGGCACGACGATCGCGCTGGAAGTAACGGGGAGCGGCCATCCGCTCGTGTTGATTGGCGGCGCGTTCAACGACCGCACGAGGACTGCCGGGCTGGCCCAGGTGCTCGCCCCGCACTACCAGGCCGTGATCTACGACCGCCGTGGACGTGGCCACAGCGGCGACACGAGCGTCGACTACTCGGTGGACCGAGAGATGGAGGATCTGGAAGCGGTGATCGACCACATCGGTGGGACGGCGTCGCTCTTTGGTCATTCTTCTGGAGCCGTGCTTGCCCTCGAGGCCGCGATCCGACATTTGCCGGTCGGCAAGGTGGCGGCCTATGAGCCGCCTTACATCCCCGAGGGTTCGCGGCCGCGACCAGCCCCCGACGTCGCCGAGCGCCTGCTGCGCTTCGTCGACGCGGACGACCGGGACGGCGCCACCGCCCTGTACCAGACCGAAGTGATCGGGCTGCCGTCCGACATGGTCGAGGGCATGCGTCAGAGCGAGATGTGGAGCTTCTTCACCCGCCTCGCCAACTCCCTGCCTTACGACTACGCCCTCTTCGAGCCCGGCTGCCCCGTGCCGGACGCTCGCTTGGCTCACATCGAGGTCCCTACCTTGGTCATCGCGGGGTCCAACACCTTCCCGTGGTTGGCCACGGCGGCGCAAGAGGTGGCCAGTGCCGTCCCGGGAGCTAGCTACCTCTCACTCGGGGGACAGGACCACGGCGTCTTGCACCAGCCCGAAGCCCTCCTGGCCTGCCTGCGAGAGTTCCTCGGCTAACCCAATAGGCCCTGCCAGGGACCAGCGAGACAGGAAATGACATGCTGATTCGATCACGTATGGGAATGAGCGCCGACGGGTTCGTGGCCAACATGGAGGGGCTGCCGACGTTCTTGATGATGCCGGGCTTCGTCCCCGGCAAGTCGCACGGCTACACGGCGTTCATCAAGCGATGCGATGCGGTGCTCATGGGCCGCTCGACTTTCATGCCGGCGCTCGGTGCTCCCGCCTGGCCGTGGCCCGGACTGCAAGTATTCGTACTGACTTCCCATCAGTTGCCGCCCGAGACTCCGCCGGACGTGGTCGCCATAACGGGCGGGCCGGCCGCTGCCGTTGAGCGGCTGCGCACACGAAGGTCCGACGGAGACGTCCACGTGGTGGGTGGGCCGCGAACTATCGAAGGTCTCGCTGCGGCGGGAGGGCTCGACCGACTCGAACTCGTCGTCCTCCCCATTGTGCTGGGCGAAGGGGTTCGGCTAATGCCGCCGGCCGCCCCACAGCGCCCGCTCGGGCTCGTTCGAGCACCCGAGATATATAAAGACGGAAGTGTCGAGCTGGTCTACAGACTCGGCACCGAAAGTGGAGGAAACTCATGAAGTACATCACCATCATCTATGGGAACAAGGACCTATGGCAGTCGTTCACACCGGACGAGGCGACGAACGCCATCGCCGAAGTGGACGCCTTCAACCGCCGGTACAAGGAGTCCGGCGAGCTCATCGCCGCCTACGGGTTGGGCGACGAGCTCACAGCCAAGACCGTGCGGGTCCGAAACGGGCTACCGGCAGTGACCGACGGACCGTACATCGAGGCCAAGGAGTTCGTTTCCAGCTTCTTCCTCCTCGACGTGGACGGCGAGGAGCGGGCCTTGGAGATCGCCGCCGAGTACCCCTTCGCCTCGCACAACGCGGTCGAGGTGTGGCCCATCCTGCACGAGTCGAGCGCCGAGATGTGAGTGGCGTAGAGCGCGTCGAAGACCTGCTGCGGGGCCTTGCCCCCCAGGTCCTCGGCGCGCTCGTCCGTCGGCACCGCTCCTTCGACCTGTGCGAGGACGCCGTCCAAGACGCGCTGGTCGAAGCGGCCGCCCAGTGGCGGGCCCGAGGCGTTCCCGACCATCCGCGGGCGTGGTTGACCACGGTGGCTACCCGGCGCCTGATCGATCGAGTCCGCAGCGACCACTCCCGGCGGCAGCGCGAGGAGCGGGTCATCGTCGGTTCGCCACCGGCGGAGTTCATGGTTTCCCCGGACGAGGGAGCCGGCCAGGACCAAGACGACAGCTTGGTCCTGCTCCTGATGTGCTGTCACCCCACCCTCACCCCGCCCACCCAGATCGCGCTCACCCTTCGGGCCGTCGGAGGGCTCACGACAGCCGAGATCGCGGGGGCCTTCTTTGTGCCCGAAGCGACCATGGCCCAACGGATCAGCCGGGCCAAGCAGGGCATCCGGGAGGTCGGCGCCACCTTCTCGTTGCCGCCTCCCTCCGAGATCGAGAGCCGCCTGCGAGTGGTACTCCACGTCCTCTACCTGATCTTCAACGAGGGCTACACCACAAGTTCCGGCGACGAGATCACCCGAACGGATCTGACCCACGAGGCAATCCGGCTCACGAGAGAGCTGCACCTGGTCCGCCCTGACGACGCCGAGGTCAAGGGCCTCTTGGCCCTGATGCTGCTTACCGACGCCCGCCGCTCGGCCCGCATCGGCCCCGCCGGCCGGCTCATCGATCTCGTCGACCAAGACCGAGGTCTGTGGAACCAGTCGCTCATTGAGGAGGGAGTCCAGTTGGTGACCGAGGCGCTCCAGGAGGGGCCTCCTGGCGCGTACCAGCTCCAGGCCGCGATCGCCGCGATCCACGACGAGGCGAGCGATCCCGCCGACACCGACTGGCCCCAGATCCTCCTCCTCTACCAACTGCTCGACCGCCTCGCCCCCAACCCTATGGCGACGCTGAATCGTGCCTTCGCCCAGGCCATGGTCGAAGGACCGCAGGCTGGCCTACGCGTGCTCGCCACCCTCGATGACGACAAGCGAGTCGCCTCTCACCACCGCCTTTTCGCCGTGCGGGGCCACCTCCTCGAGATGGCGGGAGACACCACGGCCGCTAAGGAGGCGTTCGAGGCGGCCGCCCGCCGCTGCACGAGTCTCCTCGAGCGAGACTACTTACGGGCACGAGCGAAGGCTGTTCGGAATAAGTGAGGCGAATGCCCGGGCTCCGCTGGCTTTCTGAAATAAATCGGGCGTCCAATGCTGGTCCCATGTCGAGGTAACCAACCTGGCTCCGACCAATTACTGACGGGCCACAACATGCTCGTCGGAACTGAGAGGAGACCAACCATGACCGTCACATCCGTTGAACACCGGGTCGCAACCATCATCGGCAAGACCGTCCCCGTACAACGACTCTTGAAAGCCGGCCTGACAGCGGCCATCGTGGGAGTCGCCCTGGTTGAGGCGTACGCAGCGCTCGTGAAGGCCGTTGGCGTCCCGATGAGGGCCGGCTTCCTCGGCGCGGCTCACGCCCAACCCGTCACTACCGGGAGCTTCGCCACTGGCGTGCTTGTTTGCACGTTCTGGGGAACCGTCCTCACCTTGGTGTTGGCTAAGCTCTCGGGGCGTCCCCGAAGGTTGTTCCTGCTGGTTAGCTCTACCCTCGCCGCGCTATCGCTCGTCGTGCCCTTCGGTGCAGGGGCGACGGCCGCCTCGACGAGGGTCGCCCTTGCCGGTGGCCACGTTCTAGTTGCCTTGGTCGTCATTCCGATCCTCGCCCGTGCCCTGCCTCGGGACATCGAACTTGAGGACGATGGCCGACCGACGGGGTGAAACCAAGGCGCATTTCAGCAGATACGGACCGGCCGGCACCGTGCGCACGGAGCGCGGTGCCGGCTGATCGGTCGTGCCGGCGGACTGATAGACCTGACCGCGCTCTTAGGAGACCACAATGTCAGCGTTCAACAACTTGAGCAGAGTTAGACTTGTTAACCCGGAAGACGCTGAGGCCCAGATCCACCAAAGCAAACCTCTCGGATTTCCGCGGACGGGCTTAGGCCCGCTGACCAGGTTCTTTGGAAAGCCGTGGACCTTTCGCCCCGGCTTGCGCGACATATCGACCGGGGCCCTGGTCCGGGTCATCTCGGGCCCGGCGTACCAGTTCGCGAGCCCAGCAGCGCTGGCTCTGAGCGGGGGTGACCTGTTCGTGGCGAACGCTGGGGCGTCGGTCACCGTGTTTCCTTCTTAGTGAGCTGCCGGACTGGCCCGCATGGTCTCAAGCATGCGGGCTCTCCAGAAATACAGCTGCGCGTGCTTTTTCACGATCCGCAAGCGCATTTCTTTGATGAACGTAGGCTCGCCATACCGGTCACCCGGCGACCCGGCCCGACTGAAGAGCAACCACGGCAAGTAGTGGCCATGGGTGCCCGAGCCGTCGATGTGGGCGGCTTTGCCAGCTGTGAAAACCCGACCTAGCCGCAGACCGAAGGGGTGGTCAAGACCGCGTGGCCACCTGGCAGAATTTCGTTTCGTGAAGGTCGAGTTCGCCAAGACGGCCGAGGACTACGCACGGCACCGGGCCGGCTTCCCGCCCTCGTTGTTCGAGCGTCTTGCGACCGTCGACGTCGGGCGCGCAGGCGCCGACATCGTCGACGTCGGCACCGGCACAGGCACTCTGGCCAGGGGCTTCGCTCAGCGCGGATGCCACGTCGTGGGCATCGACCCGGCCCGGGCCATGATCGACCAGGCGAGCCGGCTCGATGTGGAGGCAGGAGCGCACGTGGACTACCGAGCCGCCACAGCGGAAGCGACAGGCCTGGCCAGCGGTGGCTACGACGCCTTCACGGCCGGGCAATGCTGGCACTGGTTCGACAGGCCGTCCGCAGCCGCTGAAGCCCGCCGCCTGCTCCGCCCCGGAGGAGCGATCGTCATTTGCCATTTCGACTGGTTGCCGCTCCCAGGCAGTGTCGTCGAGGCGACGGAGGAGCTCATCTTGCAACACAACAGGAGCTGGGCTGGTGCAGGAGGCTATGGGATGTACCCGAGCTGGGCCCTCGATGTGGCCGGTGCAGGCTTCGGGGGGATCGAGACCTTCAGTTACGACCTGGATGTGAGTTACTCCCGTGAGGCATGGCGGGGTCGGATCCGGGCAGGCGCTGGCATCGCCGCCTCGCTGCCGAAAGAGGCGGTCGAGTGCTTCGACGGCGATCACAACGCCATGTTGGCCGCCCGCTTCCCGGGCGACCCCCTACTCGTACTCCACCGGGTCTGGGCTCTGGTCGCGCGTTCCCCGCGATACTGACCCGGGCCCCTCCGCCCAGGCTTAGCCCTTGTAGCCCACCCGCGAGGCGGCACGTCATTCTGGCGCGCCACCTGGCCGCGTCCGGAGCACGCTAAGCCGTCGATATCTCAAGATTCACCTTGAAACATAAGGGGTTCCGCGGCAGCGCATAACGGGGGGATCTGACGGCTCGGCGGCCGTACCCTTGGTGGCGGGTTGGGGTGGCACTTCCGCTCGTCGGTCGGGGAAGACAGTCAACCCTTCCAGACCAGGAGCCCCTCTCCGTCGTGCTCGATCTCGACAATGCCGGGAGTTTGGGTGTAACCGCTGGCCCCGTCGGTGTCGACGTAGATCGAGCCGTTCGCCAGGACGGCGATCCCATTGGGCAAGAAGGCTCGCCAGTCCCGTGTCAACGGGTCGGTGGTGAAGTCGACCACGGTACGGGCGCCGGTGGTCGTGATGCGGTCAAGCGAGGTGTCGTCGAGGCCGAAGACCTCGCCGTCTGGGGCCGTGACGATCCCGCTGCTGGAATGGGGGAAGAAGCCGGTGCCGGGCTTCTGGCCGATGATGGCGTGGATGACCCCATGGGGGTCGACCATCAAAAGGGCCTTGGTGTTGACCCCGAATATGAACAGGTCACCAGCGCGGTCAAACGCCATGCCCGCGGGGCCGTCCGGGGACGCCTCGGTTGCGGGCTTGCCCATGTTGTAGATGCCTGCGTACCGGATGTGTGAACCGCCAGCGACGAGCACCAGCTTGCCGGCGGGGCCGAGCCTGAGCACCTCGTTGTCGCCGGTGTCAGCTATGTAGAGCTCGCCTCCCGGCCCAAAGGTGACGTCCTCAGGCGACAGCAGACACGCCCGGAGGGCGGGAGTGCCGTTGGCAACGGGCGCTTTCCAGCGGCCGGCGGCACCTACGACTGTGGTGATGGCACCGTCGGGGGCGACCCTCCGGACCCGGTTGTTGGCCTCGTCGACGATGTAAAGGTCGCCATCGGGCCCAAAGGCTATGCCCCCTGGGTAGTTGAGCTCGGCGTGCAGAGCCGGACCACCGTCGCCCGAAAAACCTCGCTTGCCATTGCCGGCGACCACGACGAACTTTCCGTTGGGGAGGCGCTCGAGGACCTGGTCCCGGCCGTCATCGGCGATGAACAAGTTGCCGTTCGGCCCGATGGCCAATGAGCCTGGGGCTTTCGGGACGACGTAGACCCCGGCGTAGGGAGGGCTTGGTAAGCGGCCCCGCAGAGGTGCGGCCACCAGGCGGGTCGCTCCCTGGCGCACCGCGGCGTAAGCGTTGCTGGTCCCGGCCAGCACTGCGGCGGTGACGATGGCAAGGCCGCTGGCGGCGAGGCGTCGTCGATGCTCGGCCGCCGAGGGCGGCGTTCGCCGGCGGGCCCGCTCCCTTGGTCGACATCTGTGCACAGCCTGGATAACGCTCTGAACGGCCTCACGGTTGCGCCGCGGGCAGCGAAACTGGCGCAGTGAGAGCCTGGGGCCGCTCGCGTGTTCT
>JBEKNX010000072.1:0-14018 GCA_049522375.1 Acidimicrobiales bacterium
GCACGAAGACCAGCCCGAGGCTGGCCCCGAGCAGCAGGCCGTTGCGGGTGCCCCCGACCCTCTTGGGGGTCAGGCGAGCGAACGGGCGCTCGACCAGGTAGCCCAGGGCCGGCACCACCAGGCTGACGCCGAGCACGAAGAGCACGGCTATGCCCAGGTCGCGCAGGAGGTCCTGGGGCAGCCCGAGGAAACTGAGCAACGAGCTCCCGGCCAGGGTGACGGCCGAAAAGGTCAGGACCATCCCGGCCACGATGCCCACCGGCCGCCAGCGGCCCCCGCCCATGGCCCCGCCGGCGGCGAAAACGGGCACGACGGGTAAAACGCAGGGGGACAACCCGGTGACGACCCCGGCCAGGAAACCGACGGCCAGGAGCACTACCATCAGCAGATCTTACGACCGCGGGCACGAGAAGGACTCTGCGAGCGGCCGGGGCCTGGGTGACACCGGGCCCGAACCAGAAAGGGGCCCCTCTCATGCGCATCAGCTCCGTCCGCGGTACCTACTGCTTCGTCGCCCGGGGCGACCAGCTGGCCCAGGTCGTGCGCGTCGTGCTAGCCGACGCCCCTTCCGCCGCCCCGGCCGAGGTCACCCTGGCCGGCGAAGGCCTGCGCTGGACCGAGCCCTGGCGGGGGTCGCTCGGTGCCGAGCGGGCCGGCAGCGCGGACGGCCCGGCCTGGGCGCCGGGTACCGATGCCGGGCTGGCCGCCCCGGCCCGCTTCACCGCCGCCCCCGGGCTGCCCGACGGCGTAGTGGTGGAGGTACCGGTCATATTCGACCCGGCGCTGGCCCCCGGCCACGCCGTGACGCTGCGGGCGGTGGCGCAGTCGGGCGAGGCCCGGGCCGAGGCCGAGGGCGAGGTGGTGGTGCGGGAGCCGGGCTGGCGCATGTTGATGGTCCCCCACTTCCACTACGACCCGGTGTGGTGGAACACCCAGGCCGCCTACACCTCCGGCTGGGACGAGCTGGTCTGGGCCCAGGACCGGCGGGAGACCTTTCAGCACAGCGGGTTGGCACTCGTCGAGGCCCACCTGGAACGCACGCGGGTCGACCCTGCCTACAAGGTCGTTTTCGCCGAGGTCGACTACCTCAAGCCCTTCTGGGACCTCTACCCCGACCGCCGCCAGGAGCTCCGGGACCTGATCGCGGCGGGGCGGGTGGAGATAGTCGGCGGCACCTACAACGAGCCCAACACCAACCTGACCGGGGCGGAGACCGCCATCCGGGCCGCCGTGTACGGGCTCGGCTTCCAGCGCGACGTCATGGGCGCCGATCCGAAGAGCGCCTGGCAGCTGGACGTGTTCGGCCACGACCCCCAGTTCCCCGGGATCATGGCCGACTGCGGGCTCACGTCCTCGGCCTGGGCCCGGGGCCCGTTCCACCAGTGGGGCCCCAAGGCGTCCACGGGCACCACGGCGTGGATGCAGTTCCCCTCCGAGTTCGAGTGGGTCGCCCCCAACGGCCAGGGCCTGCTCACCAGCTACATGCCCACTCACTACTCCGCGGGCTGGGAGCTCGAGCGGGCCACGACGGTGGAGGGGGCCATGTGGCGGGCGTACGAGCTGCTCGAAGACCTGGCCCAGGTGGCGGCGACCAAGGTCACCCTCCTGCCTGTGGGCACCGACTACACGCCGCCCAGCCGCTGGGTCACCGAGGTGGCGGCGGAGTGGGGGCGGCGCTACGCCTGGCCCCGCTTCGAGGTGGCTATCGCCCGGGACTTCTTCGACGCCGTGCGCTCCGAGCTCGCCCGCCAGGGGCGAGGGCCCTCGCCCCAGACGCGCGACATGAACCCCCTCTATACCGGCAAGGACGTCTCTTTCATCGACACCAAGCAGGCTCAACGCCTGGCCGAGGCCGAACTGGCCGACGCCGAGGTACTGGCCGCCCTGGCCGCCGCCCTGGGGGCGCCGGTGCCCCGCCGGGAGCTGGACAAGGCCTGGCGCCAGCTGGTGTTCAATGCCCACCACGACGGCATCACCGGCTCGGAGTCCGACCAGGTCTACCTCGACCTCCTGGGCGGGTGGCGGGAGGCCTACGAACTGGCAGACCGGGTGACCGAGCGCTCCGGCCGGTACCTGGTCGACGCCATCGACACCAGCGGTGCCGGCGGCACCGGCCGCACCAACAACGACGGCACCAACAACGACGACGGCGACCCGGCGGTGGTCGTCAACACCCTGGGCTGGGACCGCTCCGACCTGGCCGTCCTGGACGTGCCGGCCCCGGCGACCGGACAGGCGCTCGAGGTGGCCGACGGCGCCGGCCAGGCCCTGGCCGTGGTGGTCGAACCCAGCCCGCTCCCGGGCTCGGTACGCCTCAGCTTCCGGGCGGCCGACGTGCCCGGCGTCGGTTACAGCACCTACCGGGTCCGCCACAGTCTCGCCACCGGGCCGGCCGAGGCGTCCGGCGCCCGGTCCGGATGGGAAAGCCTGCCCGGCGCCGAGATCGCCAATGAGCACCTCGAGATCGCCGCCGACCCCGCCCGGGGCGGGGGCTTGAGCCGGGTCACCGACCGCGCCAGCGGATTCGAGCTCGTGCCCGGGGGCGAGGTCGGCAACGAGCTGCTCGTCTACCCCGAGTACGCCACCCATCCCCGCTTCGGCGAAGGTCCCTGGCACCTCCTGCCCCTGGGGCCGCCGGCGCGCTCGGGGACACAGGCCGCCACCGTCCGGGCCGAGCGTTCGGACCTCGGCCAGAGGCTGGTGGTCGAGGGAGACCTGCGGGGCTTCGGCTACCGCCAAGTAGTCACCCTCTGGGGCGGGACCCGCCGGGCCGAACTGCGCACCGAAATCCACGGCTGGGCCATCCAGGACCACCTGCTCCGGCTGCGGTTCCCCACCACCCTGGCCGGGGGCACCCCCGTCTCGGCCGTGGGCGACGCCGTCGTGGCCCGGGGTTTCGGCCTGATCGACGTGGACTCGTCAGACAAACCGTGGACGCTGGACAACCCGGCGGCCGAATGGTTCGGGGTGAGCACCACCCTGGTGGTGGAGGCAGCCGAGGCGGGCCGCTCCTACCACCGTCGGTCGATAGGCGTGGCCGAGGTCGTCACCCCGGTGGGCGCCGGGGCCAGCCCCTGGGCCCGACGCCTGGTGGTGGCCCTGGTGCAAAAGGGCGTGACCGCCACTTGCTCCGAAGCCGACCGCAACCGCTACGGCGGCCTGGAGGGCGACAGCAACCTGCCTGACTTTCGCCTGGCCGTGGGCGGCCCGGGCGAGAACCCCTTCGTGGCCGCCGTCGTGCAGGCCGCCGGCCCGGCCTACGCCGACGCCCTGGACGCCCAGCTCGCCCGCCAGGGCTGGGCGCGTCTCCTGGTGCCGGCCGCCCGCTCCCTGCGGGAGGTGTGGCAGCCGGGAGCCGACCTTCGCGGCCCCCGCGACCTGCCCGTGATCGTGGTGGCCGGCACCGACGAGGCCTCCATGGTGGCGGCGGTCGACGCACTGCAAGCCGAAGTGGTCGCCGGACGTGTCGTGGTCGAGCAACCGGCCGCCCTCGTGCCCCAGCCCGAACGGGTGCCTGAATGGACAGCGGCCCTGCTCAACCGGGGCACCCCGGGCTTCGCCGTCGACTCGTCGGGCGCGCTCCACGTCTCTTTGCTACGCGCCTGCACGGGCTGGCCTTCGGGGGTCTGGATAGATCCGCCCCGCCGTTTCGCGCCGGACGGCTCGGCCTTCGAGCTCGAGCACTGGAGCCACGTCTTCGAGAACGCCCTCCTGCTCGGGCGGGGCGACTGGCGCCAGGCCGGTTGCGTGGAAGAGGCCCTGGCCTACAACCGGCCGCTGCGGGCCAGCCTCGCTACTGCCCACCCCGGCACGCTGCCCCCGAGCGCCCGGTTGTTCACGGTCCGGCCCGCCCCGGGCGAGGACGGAGAGGGCCGGGCCGGCCAAGGGGGGGCCGGGGGCCGGGCCGTGCTGGCCGTCGTCAAGCCGGCCGGCAACTCCCTGGCGGCCGGCGACCCTGCCCCCGAGGGGGACGCCACGAGCTCGGGGACCGAGGTCAGCCTGCGCTGCTACGAGGCTCACGGCCACCCGGCCGAGATCGAGGTCGACAGCCTCTTCCCCATCGCCGAGGCGCGCCGCGCCAACCTCCTGGAGGAGCCGGGCGAGCCACTGGCCCTCAGCCAGAGCACCAGGGGCGCCGAGGGCACCAGCGGCGCCGGGCGCGCGAGCAGCCTAAGGCTCCGGCTCATGGCCTCCGAGCTGGCCACGGTGCGCCTGCGCCTGGGCCCCGCCGCCGGTAGCTCGGGCTCGGGCGGTCCTGGCGGGCCGGGCGAGGGCCCCGGCGCCGAGGTGGCCCAACCCGTGTTCAGCCGGTACTGGCTGCACAACAAGGGGCCGGCGCCGATGGGCAACCAGTCGCTGGCGGTGCACGTCCTGCCGACGGGCCTGGTGCTGAGGGGTGGAGAGGCAGGCGAGCTCGTCGCCCAGGTCGCCTCGGGCTCCGCTCACGCCACTCAGTCGGGGCGGGTAGAAATACTGGCCCCAGGCGGTTGGGACGTCGAGCCGTCGGGACAGCTCTTCTCGCTGAGCGCAGCCGCGTCCATTCAGGTCCCGGTCCGTCTGCGGGCCCCGCTCGCGTGCCGGCCCGGCCGGTACTTCGTAGCCGCCCGGGTTAACGGCCCGGCCCTCCAAGCCCAGGAAGACGTCTTGACCGTCGACGTGCTGCCCGCCCTGGCCGAGGCCGAGACGGCTCAGGCGAGGGGCGGCTCCGCAGGGACCGCCGAGGGGCTGCTGGCCAAGCCCGCCCCCCTCGCCCACCCGGGCGGCCAGGTGGAGGCGGAGCTGGAGCTGGCGCTCGAAGCCCTGGACGTGGCCGTGGCCCCCGGGGACAAAGCCACCATCGGTCTCGTGCTGACCAACCGGACCTCGGCCGAGATCCGGGGCGAGCTGCAACTCCTCTCCCCCGTCGAAACGTGGCCTTACCTGAGCCCCTGGGCTCAGGGCTTCGCCCTGGGGCCCGGCCAACGCAGCCGGGCTGAAGCGTTGGTGCGCAGCCCCGAAAGTGGCTGGCTCGAGTCGTGGGCCTTGTTCAAGGTGACCTACTTCGGGCGTCTGTGGTACTCGCCTGCAGTGGCACTCCGCCTGGGCACACAGTCGGTCGCCCCGGGCCGGGCCGCCCGTCCGGGTGCGCATGGGTGAGACGGGGTGCCCGGACGAGGCGGGGTGCCCGGACGATGAGGCCGTCACCGGCTGGGTGCACGGTGTGGCCGTGCCGACGGCGGCCCTGGTCCCCTACCTGGCCCAGCTCGCCGCCGGGCCGGCGGGTACCCGTCTCGGCGTGACCGACGAGCCGGGCGCGCTGACCGGTCCCGCCCACTCGAAAGCCGACAGCCTTCGGACTTGGGGAGCCAAGGCGCTCCTGGTGGACGTCCTCCTGCGCGCCGAAGCCGCCCGGCTCGGGGTGGCCGACGCCACATCGCCCTCGGACTGGATGACCCAGCTCGAATCCGCCGGCGAGCTACCCGACCAGGCCCCCACCGAAGCCGACATGCAGGCCTATTACGCGGCCAACTGCCGCCGCTTCGCAGTGAGCGAAGCCCGGCGCGTGCGCCACGTGCTCGTCGCCGACCAGAGGTCAGCCGAGCGCGTTCTCGAGACTGCCCCTGACGCCGCCGCCTTGGCCCGCCTGGCGGCCGAGTCGTCCCTGGACGAGGGCAGTCGCGACCGCGGCGGTGACCTGGGCTGGGTCGGACGAGGCCAGCTGGCCGGGACGCTGGAGGAGGCCATTTTCGCCGCCGAGCCCAACCAGGTCATCGGTCCCGTCCCCAGCCCCTTCGGCTGGCACGTCCTCGCCGTGGACGCGATAAGACCGGGCCGCGACCGCAGTTTTGCCGAGTGCCGCTCGGAGGTTGGGGCCGAACTGGCGGAGTACCGGCGCAGGCGCGCCTGGCTCGACTGGCTCGACCGGCGGGTGGCCGAGGCCATCAGCGTCCCCGCCGGTGCCGAGCACCCGCTCTTCCGGGGGCTCCCGGGCTCCACGCACCGGCACTGACGGCCGGGCTCAGCCCTGGCGCTTGAGCCGGCCCGTCTTTTTGGCCCAACGCTCGGCGGCGCCGAATATGGCGAGCGAAGCCGGTACCAGCACGGCCCCGAAGAGAGCCAGGGTGGCGATGACCCCGGCCTCCTGGCTGACGCTCCGACCGTTTATCAGGGCGTCCCGGATGCCCCGGAGCAGGTAGGTGGCGGGCGATATGTGCGAGGCCGCCTGCAACCAGCCCGGGAGCACGTCGACGCTGTAGTAGACACCTGAAACGAGCAAGACCAGGGCCTGCACCATGAACGACATCTGCTCGCCCCGCTCGGGATAGAGAAGGGGCAGGATCCCGGCCAGGATCCCGAGCCCGACCAGGCTGACGCTGCCCATGGCCACCACGGCGACGGCCGCGGCCCAGTCGGCCCCGGCCAGGTCGACATGGAAAAACGGCAGCGAGCAGGCCATTATCAGGCTCGTGCGCAGGAGGGCGTGCAGGACACCGAACGCCGACATGCCCATGAGGTGCACGGTACGGGGCACCGGTGCCATCAGCGTGTGCTCGATGGTGCCTTCCCAGCGTTCCCACATGATCGTCAGGCTCATATCGTCGAGCACGGCCGACAGGTAGGCCCAAACGAGCGTGCCGATCAGCAAGAACATCGTGAGACGGCTCAGCTGGTCATGGCTCACGGCTCCGGTGCGGCCGGCCTGGTTGGCGATGAAGGTGATGGAAAGTGTGTTGACGACGCCGTAAAGCAGCCACACGAGCTCCCACGCCCAGTACCGCTTCCAGATATTGGTTTGGCGCTCGAAAAAGGCCCAGCCCAGGCCGACCCGGCTGGGCGGCCTCCGGCGCCCGAGCTCGACTGTCGTCATGGCAGGTCACCTCTCTGGCCAAGCTGGCCGCCGTCTTCGTCCTCGTCCTCTTCGATGCGCCGGCCGGTGAGGTCGATGAAGACCGTCTCCATGTCCACCTCGTCGACCGGGCGCCCGCACGCCACCTGCTCCCTGAGCTCGAGCGGAGTGCCCTCCGCCACCAACTTCCCGCCCGACAGGAAACCGATGCGGTCGCAAAGTTGCTCCGCCTCGTCCATGTCGTGGGTGGTGAGCAGGATAGTGACCTGTGAGTCACGCCGGACTTCGGCAATAAAGGCCTGGACTTCGCGCTTGCTACGAGGGTCGAGGCCGGTGGTGGGCTCGTCGAGCAGCATCAGGCGCGGCGAACTGAGGAAGGCCCGGGCTACGGCCACTTTTTGCTGCTGGCCGCGGGAAAGGTGCAGCATCGGCTCCCGGGCGTGCTCGCCGCTCACCCCCAGGCGCTCGAGGATGGCGGCGCTGGCCCGGCGCACCTCGGCGCCGCTCATCCCGTAGGCCCGGCCAAAAAAGAGCAGGTTCTCGAGAGCCGACATGGGCTTGAAGAACGAAGGGTCCACGGAGACCCTGTTGATCAAGGGCCGGACGGCCTGCGGGTCGGCTACGGCGTCGTAGCCGAACACCTGGACCGTGCCCCGGTCAGGCAGGAGCAAGGTGCTCAAGATGCGGATGAGGGTCGATTTCCCGGACCCGTTAGCACCCAGGACGCCGTAGATCTCGCCCTCCGCCACCCGGAAGCTGACCCCGTCGAGAGCTGCTCGCGGCCCGGTGCGAGAGGTCTTCGGCCGGCGTCGGCGCGCTATTCGCGCCAGCGCCCCGGTACCGAAAACCTTGGTGACGTCGTGGATATCGATGGGCGGCGGCCCGAGCCCGTCCGGGCCCGGCGCCGCGGGTACAGACCAAAGTTTTTCGCGAACGCGCATTTATGATGTCGTCTCCTGGCGAGAAGGCCGATGAACAAGGTGGCTGGCAGGTAGGTCTCGCGGTGGCGCCCTCGGGCGCATCGGGACCTAAAGGAAGACGACGTTGCGCACGGGGACCGATGCTAACGGCACCGGGCCGGAAAGCCAAGCGATTTTCGCCGCCAGCGTTTACAGCCCGTACGTCTCCAGCAGGCGCAGCCAGACCTCACTTATCGTGGGGTAGGCGGGCACGGCATGCCACAGGCGCTCCAGCGGGATCTCCCCGACGATGGCGACGGTGGCGGAATGGACCAGTTCGCCCGCGGCCGGCCCCACGAAAGTGGCCCCGACGACGACTCGGCGGTCCTCGTCCACCACCAGCCGGGCGTGGCCCCGGTAATCGTCGGCGTACAGCTCGGCGCCGGAAACATTGCCGAGCGGGTAGTCGACCACGCGGACGTTGAAGCCGGCCTGGCGGGCCTGGGCCTCGGTGAGACCGGCGGCGCCGACTTCGGGGTCAGTGAAAATGACCTGGGGGACGGCGCGGTGGTCGGCCGTGGCACTGTGCTTGCCCCAGGGCGAAGGGTCTAGGCGGCCCTGGACGCGGGCGGCGATGGCGTCGCCGCAGACCCGGGCCTGGTACTTGCCCTGGTGGGTGAGCAAGGCCCGGTGGTTGACGTCCCCGGCGGCGTACAGCCAACCACCTTCCACGCCCCGCACCGCCAAGGTGTCGTCCACGTCCAGCCAGCTGCCCGGCGACAGGCCGATCGTGCCCAGGCCGATGTCATCGGTGCGAGGCCGGCGACCGGCGGCCACCAGCAGCTCGTCCCCGTGGACCTCGCCCACGTCGAGCTGGACCGTGACCGTGCCGGCGCCGTCGCGCCCGACGTGCTTGGCCGATTGTCCCGTGCGCACCTCTGTCCCCGACTCGGTCATGGCCTGCTCCACCAGGCGGCCGGCGACGGCCTCATTGGCGGGGAGCAGCCCGGTGGCCATCTCTATGACAGTCACGTGGCTACCCAGACTGGTGAAGGCCTGAGCCATCTCACAGCCCACCACGCCACCTCCGAGCACGACCAACCGGGGGGGGACGTGCCTGGCACTGGTCGCTTCCCGGGGCGACCAGGGCTTGGCTTCCGCCAAGCCGGGCACCGGAGGCAGAGCGGCCGCCGATCCTGTGGCCACCACCACGGCATGGCGGGCGCCGAGGGCCACAGTGCCGTCGGCATTGGCCACCTCGACCCGGCGCGGGCCGGCCAGCCGGCCGTGGCCGCGCACGAGGTCGATGTGGGCACCCTCCAACCATTGGACCTGGCTGGAGTCGTCCCAGTGACTGGTGAAGCTGTCCCGGCGCTCGAACACGGCCGCCACGTCCAGGGCGCCGGTGACCGCCTGGCGCGCCCCGCCAACCCGCTGCGCCGCGAGCAACGCCTGCATGGGCCGCAAAAGAGCCTTGCTCGGCATGCACGCCCAGTACGAACACTCACCGCCGACAAGTTCCGACTCGACCACCACGGCCGAAAGGCCCCCTTTGACGGCCCTGTGGGCGACGTTCTCGCCTGTGGGGCCGGCCCCGATGACAATGACGTCGTATTCACGGGTCTCGGGCATGTTTTCTCCTATCCGGTAGCGTCGGGGTGCGGGCGAGGGCGTGTTCGAGGGCCCGGGCTATGACGGCCCGGGGTAGAACGGCCCGGGCGCCAGAGGCTTGATCAGCGTATTAACAATGTAGGGAGAGGAAAAATCCGTCCGTTCGCCCGCGCCTTTCCCCGGCACGGGCAATAGCCGCGCCGAGAGGGGTTTCTTGAGGCGCACCGCCAGGGTAGCCATGTCGCAGATCAGCCTCGTCAGCTCGCCGACCGAGCTGTCGCCGGGCAACGGGACCGTGTCGAGGCCCGTGCCGCACACCGCCGAATAGGCCAGCAACTGGTCGAGCCCCACCCAGCCCTCTTCCCAGCGCCGAGCCAGCAGGGTGTCTTCCATGACGGGCAGCATGAGGCCGCAGTAGCCACAGGTGGGCAGGGCCGTCCCTCTAAGGGCCTCGGTCAGGGCGGCGGCCAGCGACAGCGTGCCCGGGGAGCCGACGGGCCCGTGCCCGGCTTGCTCCATGGCCGCGACGATGCTGTCCGAGCCGTGGGGGGCCGGGGATAGGTCGATGCCCCCGAACTCCACACCGATCTCCGCCGCTTGGCGTCGAGCGAGCTCGACGGCGGGCCGGGCGTGCTCGGTCAATTTTTCCTTTACCCGGACCGTGACCTCGGCCAGGTCCGCCCCGCCTTCCAGCGCTTCGGCGACGATGCTCGCCCCTTGCAAGGCGAGGGTCAGGTTGGCGGCACCGGCGTGATAGGCGGCCGGGAAAAACGGGGCGCCCGGCCCGGTGCAGGCAATGGCGGCAAAGTTGAAATTCCCGAACCCCTCCTCGGTCTCGGCGGCCAGGCGCACCATGGCCCGCGCCGCCGCCGCTGCCGCCGGCACGTCCAGTCCCCCTTCCACCGTCGCCACCAGTACTGAACAATTGACGGACTGGTTCCCGGCGATCAGGTCGGCCATGATCCCCGCGTCGTCGGCCCCGGACCGGGGGCCGACCGGTCCAAGCGAGCAGAAGGCCACTCCCGCTTCGTCGAGGAACGCCTGCAAGTCAGCGGCGTACTTGATGACCGACGAGGGCGGTAGGCCAGCCAGGTCGGCCCAGACCGGGCGGGTCGACAGGCGCAGGGTCTGCACCTCGTAGCCCGCTTGAACGAACCCGGTGGCGGCCTGGCGCAGTGCGTCCGCGCCTCGTTGGACTGTGGCCGCGTCCAGCGGATGATGGCCCGCCACCCCCAAGGTCAGGGCACGCACCGGGGGTTTCACCACCGTTCACCCTAATGGCAAGGTGGTCACCCTGATGGCCAAGGTGAGCAGATCCAGGTCCGGGCTTCCCGGCCGCCCCGCCGCCGGGACTCAGTGAATTTTCCGCAATACGGCCTGTTTTCCGGCGATTCCCGCCGCTTCAAGAGGCCGGGCCGTCGGGTCGATAAGCACAGTGGAAATTTAGGCGCTGGGCGTAATTGGGGCTCCCTGGTTCGGCGCCCCCGGACAGTTAGGGGAAGTAGTCCATGCCTCGGGCAGACCAAACGAGCCAGGCCGAGCCACCAGGGGCCGCTTCCTTCGTGTCCCAGCGGGACTTGTCCCATGAGGAGAGCCTGGCCGCCGCCCTGAGCTCGTTCCTGTCCCAGCTGAACTCCTGTCTTGACGTGCCCCGGCTCGACCAGACCGTGGACGTCACCGACGCGGCGGGGGCGGCCGGCCGAGCGACGGCGGTGCCGGCGCCGGCCGGCCCGGCGTACCCCCCGATAGCCCGGTCGACAGGCTTGAAGCACGTCCTGCCCGCCGGCGCCCTCGGAGCCTCCCTGTGCGACTCGCCCGTGGATCCTGCGCCCCGGGTGCGAAGCGCGGTGGCCGGCTCGGCCGTGCCCCAGCCGCCGGGCCCGGTCTCGGCACAGGTACCGGCCCCGGTCGTGGCCCAGGCGTTGCGCCCCGAACCCCGCGCCGCCACCGCGCCGCCACCGACCTACCGGCCGGACCCGGTCAGGGCCAGCCCGCAAAAGCCGGCGCCGAAATTCGACGAGCAGGCTGACATTTTCCCCGAGGGGACGCCAACATCCCGACGGTGGGGCCGCAAGTCCAGGGGACGGGCCGAGACCAAGCCTGCGGCCGCCCGCTCCTATCGCCGGCCGATCGTGGCCGGCGCGCTGACTATAGCCGTCCTGACCACGGCGGGCCTGGGCATATCGCTGGCCTGGCAAAGGACCGAGAGCAGCGCCCTGAGCCAGCGCACCCAGCAACTCGCCGCCCTCGAGAACACCCTCGCCTCCACCAGGGCGAGCTTGACCGCTCAAGGGCAGAGCGCCATCACCCTTCAGGCCGAACTGCGCGACAGCGCCCGGCAATGGGACATCCTGAAGGGGCAATTGGCGCAGGAGGAGGACCAGCTGCTCCGGACCAGGGCGGAGCTCAGCCGGGCCCAGGACCAGTTGAGCCAGGCGCAGAGCCAGGTCGCGAGAGCGCAGAGCCGCGCCAACCAGGCGCAGAGCCGCGCCGGGCAGGCGCAAAATAATGCCCGCCAAGCACAAGTGCGAGCCGGGCAGGCGCAAAGTCAGGCCGGCCAGGCCCAGAGCGCGCTCGGCCACACGCAGCTAAACCTGTCGGCGACGCAAGCTCACGCCGCTGCCTGCCAGCAGGGCACGGCCCTCGGCCAGCAAACGGTCCAGCTCCTGACGTCGCTGGTCTTCCTGGAGAACGCCTACTTGACGGCGGCGCAGGCGAAGGACGCCTCCGGGATGCAACAGGACCTCAGCCAGATGCAAGGTTTGGACGCCCAGGCCCAAGCCCTGGGCCCGAAGTTCGGCGCTTCGGCCCAGCTCTGCACGTCCAGCCGGTAGTTCTGTACCCGCCGGACCGTGAGCCCGGTCCGCCCGGCGCTAGGGTGGCACGGCAATGCTTGCCAAAAAGCTCAAGAAGTCGGAGCTGGAAGATGACGGCTCCCTGCTCTCGCCCATGTACGGGTCCCGCCATCTAAGGGAGCCGGTCCCCCGCTACGAACTTCCCGAAAACCAGATGCCGCCCACCGCGGCGTACCAGATAATCCACGACGAGCTCAACCTCGACGGCAACCCGGCCCTCAACCTGGCCAGTTTTGTGACGACATGGATGGAGCCGGAGGCGGACAAATTGATGGCCGAGTCGTTCGGCCGCAATTACATCGATGCCGACGAGTACCCCCAGACCACCGAAATCCATAACCGCTGCGTGAACATGCTGGCCCGGCTGTTCAATGCGCCCGAGCAAAATGCCGCCGTCGGCTGCGCCACGGTCGGTTCGTCCGAGGCGATCCACCTGGCCGGCCTCGCTCTGAAATGGCGCTGGCGGCGCCGGCGGCGCCAGGAGGGCCGGCCGACTGACGCGCCCAATATCGTCATGGGTGGCAATGTCCAGGTGTGCTGGGAGAAATTCGCCCGCTATTTCGACGTCGAGCCCAGGTACGTGCCTTTGACCTCTGAACGCTACGTAATAGGCGTCGAGGAGGCAATGGAGCTCGTGGACGAGAACACCATCGGCGTGGTGGGGATCCTGGGCAGCACCTACACCGGCGAGTACGAGCCCATCCGCGCCCTCAACGACGCCATTGTCGAGCTCAACGCCAGACAGGGCTGGGACGTCGGGTTGCACGTGGACGGCGCCAGCGGAGCCTTCGTGGCCCCGTTCACCCGGCCCGAGCTGGAATGGGATTTCCGCCTCCCCGCCGTGACCTCCATCAACGCCTCGGGCCACAAGTACGGGCTGGTGTACCCCGGCCTGGGCTGGGCCATCTGGCGCAGCGAGGAGGATCTGCCCGACGAGCTGATCTTCCACGTCAATTACCTGGGCGGTGACCAGCCCACCTTCAACCTCAATTTCTCCCGGGGGGCGGGGCAGGTGCTCGCCCAGTACTACAACTTCCTGCGCCTGGGCCGGCAAGGGTACAGGGAGATAATGCAGGGTTTGGACGCCACGACTTCTTACCTGGCCCAGGCGGTCGAGGCCGTGGGCTGCTTCGAGATCCTGAGCAAACCGGGCACGGTCCCACTGGTCTGTTTCCGCCTGGCCCCGGGTACGGTGGGCGACGCCAAGGCGGGAGAGACGGGACCGGGCTACACCGTGTTCGATATCTCCGACCACCTGCGGGCACGAGGTTGGATAGTGCCGGCTTACACTCTGGCCCCCAACGCCCAGGACATATCCGTGCTGCGGGTCGTCGTCCGGGAAAACTTTTCCCGCGACATGGCCGACCTCCTGGCCGACGACCTCCGTCACACGGTCCGGCTATTGGAGACGCACGGCCCTGTCCCCTCCGGCGCCGTCCGCTCCAGTCCTGGCCGCTCCAGCCCTGGCCGCTCCGGGCCTGGCCACTCTGAGGTGGTCCACGCCGGTGCCCTTGACCCCGGCCCTGGCCAGGCCGGCACCGGCCATGCCCGGTCCCGGCCCCGGATCGCGGCCGCGGCACCGGCGCGCCACGAGCCGGGCCCACCCAAAACGGCCCGGGGGGTCTGCTAGCTCTCTCTGTTAGCTCCCTCCGCTAGATCCCGGCGCCTCGGCCCGGGGGCCGCCGGGCCAGCACCCCTAGCCCGACTAGCCCGACTAGGGCGCAGCGAAGTTCACGGTCAGGTCAAGTTTTAGGCCGCGATCATCTTCGTCGTGATGAAGTCATCGAGCGCGTGGTCGAACTGCCTCCAGGTGGTAGCGAGGGCGCT